>CAZJWQ010000060.1:0-7651 GCA_964549645.1 uncultured Piscirickettsiaceae bacterium
CCCACCAATACCTACAAAATGTATATTGCTAATATAATCTTTCATATCATTTCTTCGTTAATTATTTTTAACATATCATACTATATATTTTCTAATCCAAAGATAGAAACATAAATATAGAGTATATGTATATAACTATACTTTTGGTTGATTTAGTCACGCATTATTGGCAAAGCTTCATTAAGGGCTACAACTAATTTATCTATATCAGCAAAGTTGTTATAAATACCAAATGAAGCACGCATAGTTGATGATATTTTAAACTTTTGCATGACTGGCATGGCACAATGGTGGCTTGCTCTTATTGCTATGCCATCTTGGTCTATAAATGTTGCCATATCATGTGGATGTACGCCATCTATTACAAAAGAAATCACCCCACCTTTATTTTGAGCTTGCCCTATTATGGTTAAACCTGTAATTTTAGATAATTCTTTAGTAGCATATTTTAGTAATTTTTGTTCATGCTTGGAGATTTCACCTAACCCTATAGACTGTATAAAATCAATTGCTACCCCTAAACCAATAGTTGCTGATATATTTGGTGTACCTGCTTCAAACTTATAAGGTAAAACGTTATATTCAGTTTTTTCAAAAGTTACAGAGTAAATCATGTCGCCACCAGCCTGGTATGGTGGCATACTCTCTAAAATAGCTTGTTTACCATATAAAACCCCAATACCTGTAGGCCCATACATTTTGTGGGCAGAAAAAACATAAAAATCACAGTTAATGTCTTGTACGTTAACCGTTAAGTGTGGCACGGCTTGTGCGCCATCTACTAAAACTTTTGCCCCCATTTCATGGGCTAGTTTAGTCATTTCTTTTACAGGATTAATACTGCCAAGAGCATTAGACATGTGAGTTATGGCAACAAGCTTTGTTTTTTTAGATAGCATAGCTGTAAAATCAGCTATAGAAATTTCTCCTTGGTCATTTATTTTTAAAATAGATAATATTATGCCTAGTTCATCTCTTAAAATTTGCCAAGGCACTATGTTTGAATGGTGCTCCATTTCGGTGATAATAATTTCATCACCTTTTGATAGGTTAGCTTTACCCCAGCTACTGGCTACTAAATTAATTGCTTCTGTTGCTCCACTAGTAAAAATAATTTCTTTAGTTGAGTAGGCTTTTATAAATTGACGAGTTTTTTCTCTAGTTCTTTCATAGGCCTCGGTAGCTCTTTGGCTTAGCCCATAAACCCCACGGTGTACATTGGCATTTTCTAACTGATAGTATTTAGTTATGGCATCTATAACTACTTGTGGTTTTTGCGAAGTTGCACCACTATCTAAATAAACTAGTGGATGCCCATTTTCTGATTGCTGTAGTGCTGGGAATTGACTCCTTATTTTTTCAAAATCAACCATTATCTAACTCTTTATTTATTAGAACTTCTAGCCATTTTTTTATTGGTTGATTGTTAATTGAATCTAAAGGCTCTAACACAAATGCTTGGGTTATTAAATCTAATGCATCTTCTTTACGAATACCACGGGCTTGGCAATAAAATAGTTGGTTTTCATCTATTTGACCAGATGTACAGCCGTGTGAACAAAGTACGTCATCGGCATATATTTCTAGCTGTGGTTTGGTAAACATTTTAGCGGTATTGGATAGTAATAAGTTTTTATTGTCCATTAAACCGTCAGTTTTTTGTGCGTCTTGTGCTACAAAAATCATACCATTGAAAATGCCTTGAGCATAGTCATCTAATACAAACTTATGTAGTTGATAGCTATTACAATGTGGTTGTAGGTGATTAGTAACTGTTCTGGAGTCGGCAATTTGTTTGCCATCTGCTAAAACAATAGAGCTTTGATACGATTCACAATGTTCACCATTAAAATTAACTACATTATTGTTTCTCGCAACTAGGCTACCTAAATTAATATAATGGGTTTTAAAAATTGAATTGCTAGCTTGGTTAATGTCTTGGTTATTAAAGTAAAAACTTTCTTTAGTTAGGTTTTGCACAATATATTGTTGGCACAACGCATTTTTTGCTAAGTTTATTGCACAATAGCCATTATTAAACTTAACCGCACCATTTAAAGATATTTGTTGCTGAATTAATTGGCACTGTGCAGAAGTTTCTAAATTTAACTTAACCCCAATAGCATCCATACTTTGTTGAGTCGTAACTTGAATTATATGAATTGGGTTTTCTATAATTACTTTTTCTTTTATAGTTATATCAATAGTTAAATTAGAATTTAAGGCAAATAAAGCTTGAAATGTATCGGTAGAAGTTGGTAATAATATATTTTTAGCATCTAAATTAATTATGCAACCAGCTTGAGCGTTGTTTAAATCAGCAGATAAACCTTTATTAAATACGCCGTCAATAAATATTAATTTGAAAGTATTAAAACTAGGTAAAAAAGGCAATACATCATCATAAGATACTTCACCAGCTGTTGTTTGCTCAAACGTTTGAGTAAACCGTATATTTGCCCAACTATTTAAAGGGGTATACTGCCACTGTTCATCTTTTTTAGTTGGCAATCCTTTATCAAGTAATGCCTGCTTGGCATTTAATCTTACTTTATTATCAGCAAACTTAGATGCTTCAAAACTTTTTACATAGTGATTAATTACATCTAAATCAGATGTGTTTACTACGCTCATTTATTTTTTCCTGCATTAAAATCGGCAATAATTTGATCATAGCCATTCTTTTCTAACTCTTGGGCTAATTCAAAGCCTGCTGATTTTATTATTTGACCATTATATAAAACATGTACAAAATCTGGTTTTATATAGTTAAGTAAGCGTTGGTAATGAGTTATTATAATAAAGCCACGTTCATTATTTCGTAGTGAATTAACGCCATTTGCTACTACTTTCATGGCATCAATATCTAAACCTGAATCAGTTTCATCTAAAATACATAACTTAGGCTCTAATAAGGCCATTTGAAAAATATCATTACGTTTTTTTTCACCACCAGAAAAACCAACATTTACTGACCTATCTAGTAAATCTTTACGCATATCTAACATTTCAATTTTTGCTTGTGCATATTCATCAAAATCAAACATGTCTAACGCATCTAAACCCTGTTCTTCACGAATAGCATTTAGTGCAGTTTGCATAAACAGTTTATTACTAACCCCAGGTATTTCAACAGGATATTGAAAAGCTAAGAAAACACCTTTTCTAGCTCTGTCTTCTGGGTCCATATCTAGTAAATCTTCACCATTAAAAGACATAGAGCCTTGTGAAACATCATAGTCTTCTCGACCAGAGATAACACTAGAAAGTGTGCTTTTACCAGCACCATTAGGCCCCATGATAGCATGCACTTCACCTGCTTTTATTTGTAGGCTTAAACCTTTTAAAATTTGTTTATCTTCTTCTTCAGCTACATGAGCGTGAATATTTTGTACATCTAATAACATATGTTTTTCTCCTCCCGATTTTTATCCTACCGAGCCTTCTAGGCTTATCGCTAATAATTCTTCTGCTTCTTGTGCAAATTCTAAAGGTAATTCTTTAAATACATCTTTGCAAAAACCGTTTACAATCATAGAGATGGCATTTTCTTCACTAATGCCACGCTGTTTGCAGTAAAACAATTGGTCTTCGCCAATTCTTGATGTGGTTGCCTCATGCTCCATTCTTGCAGTAGCATTTTGCACTTCAATATATGGGAAAGTATGAGCCCCGCATTTATCGCCAATGAGCATAGAATCACACTGCGTAAAATTACGAGCATTTTCAGCTGATGGTAATATTTTTACTAAACCACGGTAAGTGTTTTGAGAAACCCCCGCCGATAAGCCTTTAGCTATAATTGTGCTACTAGTATTTTTACCAATATGAATCATTTTGGTGCCAGTGTCGGCTTGTTGGTGATTATTGGTTAGGGCTACTGAATAAAACTCACCAACCGAATTATCGCCAAGTAAAATACAAGATGGGTATTTCCAAGTGATTGCCGAACCTGTTTCTGCTTGTGTCCATGATAATTTAGAATTTTTACCTTGGCAAATACCACGCTTGGTTACAAAGTTTAAAATTCCACCTTTGTTGTCTTTATCGCCTGGGTACCAATTTTGTACAGTTGAATATTTTACTTGAGCATCCTCATGCACAATAACTTCTACAACTGCTGCATGTAGTTGATAGGTATCTCTTGCAGGGGCTGAACAGCCTTCTAAATAACTTACATAACTGCCTTTTTCGGCAATCACTATAGTTCTTTCAAACTGCCCTGTTTTTGCTTCATTAATTCTAAAGTATGTAGATAAATCCATTGGGCAACGTACATTTTCTGGTATATAAACAAAAGTACCGTCAGATGCTACTGCAGAATTTAAACTAGCAAAAAAATTATCATCATAACGAACGACAGTGCCTAAATATTTTTTTACCAGCTCTGGGTATTCATGTACAGCCTCAGAAAAAGAACAAAATATAATACCAAGTTTAGCTAAATCTTCACGATTAGTGGTAGATACAGATACAGAATCAAAAATGGCATCAACCGCAATATTAGGGTTTTTAGCATCATCATTGCCTGCAACAGGTACACCTAAAGAAGCAAAGGCTTTGGCAATTTCATCATTAATTTCAGATATCTCTAGCTCATTGTCTCCTGTTTCACAAGAAGGGCATTCAGGTGCAGAATAATAACTAAAATCTTGATAGTCTAAGGCATCATAGTTTAGTTTTGCCCAATGTGGTTCTTCTAAAGTTAACCAATGTTTAAATGCGTTTAAACGAAAATCTAACATCCATTGCGGCTCATTTTTCTTAGCAGAAATAGCTCTAACAACATCTTCATTTAAGCCTTTGGCAAAAGTGTTTACGGTAGTTTTGGTAAAAAAACCTTCTTTATAAGCATCACTTTTACTAGTTAAAAGATCGTTTATTTCTTCATATTCTGTATTGTATTCTATTGCTTCTGACATGGTTTTTTTCTATATAATTTAATCCATACTATTTTAGTAGGTTATTATGTTTTTGTCCATCGAAAACTGTTCACACGAAAACTGTTCACCCTAATCCCCGAATAGAGAATTGGCATCTAGCACCAACCCTTATTCGCTAGGCATTTACAAAAAATGCCCGCTTAACCTAATGGGTGAAGCTAAGATTTTTTGCAAACGCCTAGCAAACAAGGGCTAGCACTATATATCCAATCTCTACTCGGGGATTAGGGGGCTAGTTTTAAGCTAAGTATGAATGATTGAATCAGTGAAAAAGCAGATGATTTAAGATATTGAAGTAAGAAAAGAATTCGTAACTTTTAAAAGTTACGAATTAAGGCAATAAACAATCTATCTTTGTGCAGGTTTAGGAACTATTTTTATTGGTTCATAACCTGATACAAAAATATTTATTTAATTTTTGCTTCTTTAAACATGACGTGTTTACGTAATACAGGATCATATTTTTTTATTTCAAATTTACCAGCCATACTGCGTTTATTTTTATCAGTTGTATAAAAATAAGGGCTTTCTGTAGATTGTAGTTTGATTTTTTCGCGCATAATTAAGCTCCTTAAACCTTCTCACCACGTGCGCGGATATCCGCAAGCACTGACTCAATTCCGTTTTTATCAATAATACGCATACCAGCTGTAGTTAAGCGTAGTCTAACAAAGCGCTTTTCACCTTCAACCCAAAAACGATGGTTTTGTAGGTTAGGTAAAAAACGACGACGAGTTTTTCGATTAGAGTGGGAAACATTGTTACCGGAGACAGGCTTTTTGCCTGTTACTTGGCATATCTTTGGCATTTCTTTATCCTCTCAAGATTAATACCTAAATCCTGCAAGTGCTTGCACACATATAGCGTAAGCTATTAATTCGTATAGCAAATTTTAATTCTTCGGGAATATCAATAAGTATTCCACTCGAATGAAAATTGCTCTACAAATCAATATCTTACGCCATATATGCACAATCACTTACAGGATCTAGGTAATATTAAAATATTTTTACTAAAAAATAAGAACGGGAATTATCCATAAATTTGTGTGTTAATGCAAGTTAATTGATGGTTTTTTGTAAAGTTTTTTTAAAATAATTAAAGCTACTGTATATATTATCAAAGTAGTTAGTAATAAAGACAGGGCAATAAAGCCAAATAAGTCTGGTGCTTTCATCATGGTGCTCATTAAAGAGTCTTGATAATAAAAAAACCACTGGTTATCTTTAGGGAACACCCAAATATGCAATTGATAAAAAACTTTAGTAGGTCCAAAAATTATAATAGGTAACAAAATTAAAGAAAAGCCTGTAAATATAGACCAAAAAGCTTGTTTTTTACTAAAGGGTGCTGATATTTTTAATCGGTAAATTAAAATAATTAACCAAATTATAAAAGCATAAATTAAAAACTTATTTAACCAATCAATCAAATTAGCAACATCTTGTAAATGAATTATTTCAGCATTATGTAATAACTGGTGGGTTGTGCCATTTACTTGATAACTTATTTTGTCTAAACCTTGTCCGTGGTTTTGAATAGAATCTACTATTGCTCCAAAAGCGGCTAAATGTTGTTGTTTACCTGCCAAAGCAAAATCTTGTTTATGTTTATTTTGTGGGGCAAATTCGTCTATAGTTTCTTTTATACCGCCATGTTCGTACCACAATACATAGCCAAAATCTACCTTAGCTAAAGCGTGCCATGCAATGCCTAAAGAAAGGATTAAAGATAGCCAAACCCAACTAAAAACTACTAAAAATGACATCAGTTTTTTAATCATTTAAAACATAACCCTGCTTGTACAAAAGAAAGCCATCGTCCATTATCACCAATAATTATATGGTCAAGGCAATTAACATCTATTACTTGCAAGGTTTTAATTAAATTATTGGTTAAGGTTATATCTGCATCACTAGCACTAGGGTCGCCAGAAGGGTGGTTGTGGGCTAGTATTACTGCGGTTGCATTTTGCTCTAATACCACCTTAATTATTTCCCTGTTATGTACACTAGCTTGGTTAATAGTACCAGTAAAAAGAGCTTCAAATTTGATTAACTTGTGTTGTTGGTCTAACAACAACATGCCAAAAATTTCCCTTTGTTGGTTGCCTATTTGGGTGGCTAAATACCTAGCTACTTGCTCAGGGCTTTCCATTGCGTTGCCTTTAGTTAACCCTGCTTCAAAATGACGTTGTGATATTTCTAACACCGCCCTTAATTGCACATATTTAGCTTGCCCTAGCCCTTTAGCTTGGCAAAACTCTGTTTCATTAGCGTTTAATAAACTATGCAGGTCGCCAAAATAATTAAGTAAGTCTTGTGCAAGCTCAACCGCACTTTTACCCTTAACCCCTACGCGTAAAAAAATAGCTAGTAATTCAGCATCCGACAGGCTTTTTTCACCAAATTTAATAAGTTTTTCACGAGGGCGATCATTTTCATGCCAGTCGGTAATTGCCATAATTTTACTCTGTTTTTTACTCTATTTTGTTACACTAGAATCTATCCCTAATCCCTAAATAGAGAATTGGCATCTAGCACCAGCCCTTATTCGCTACGCATTCGCAAAAAATGCCCGCTTAACCTTTGGGTGAAGCTAAGATTTTTTGCAAACGCCTAGCAAACAAGGGCTGGCACTATATATCCAATCTCTATTCAGAGATTAGGGTTTATCATAACAAAAGGGTAGGCAATGTTTAAAATAAA
>CAZJWQ010000061.1:0-6394 GCA_964549645.1 uncultured Piscirickettsiaceae bacterium
AATTTATAGATAGTGTGCAGAACAAGTCAGCTAGTAAAAATTAATAACAAGCCCTTTGCCCTAATCCGCAAATAGATAATTAGAGCTTCGCCCTAATCCACAGATAGAGATTGGATATATAGTGCTAGCCCTTGTTTGCTAGGCGTTTACAAAAAATCTTAGCTTCACCCATAGGTTAAGCGGGCATTTTTTGTAAACGCCTAGCGGATTAGGGCTTCGTGCAAAGGCTCTATAAAGAATAATATTATTGTAATATCATAGGGCGCATAGTAACTAACTCTTCAGAAGAGGTTGGATGAATAGCGATAGTTGCATCAAAATCGGCTTTAGTTGCGTTCATTTGCACTGCTACGGCAAAACCTTGCAACATTTCATCTGCCCCTTCACCAATAATATGTAACCCGATAACTCGCTGTTGCTCACCTTCACAAATAAGTTTTAAGGCTGTTTTAGTTTGGTGTTTAGTAAAAGCGTGCTTCATAGGTGTAAAACTAGATGTATAAACTTTTATATTATTAGCTCCATATTTAGTTTTAGCATCATGTTCTGTTAAACCCAGGGTAGCTATTGGTGGATGCGAAAAAACTACACTAGGTATTTTAGATAAATCTATTTTTAATTTAGGTTTATTATTATACAATCTTTGCGCTAAATAACGCCCTGCTCTAATTGCTACGGGGGTTAATTGTGTTTGCCCTGTTACATCACCAATTGCATAAACATTATCTATTTTAGTTTTATGAAATTCATCAACATCAATAAAACCATGTTTATTGGCACTTAAACCTATGTTTTCTAAAGCAAGTGGTTTAATAACTGGTTTTCTGCCTATTGCCCAAATAACCTGATCATAACCTTTAATAATTTTGCCGTCAGCACTTTCTACGCTAATAGTATTATCACTTTCTTTAATAAGTTGTTTTATTTTAAAAAGATAGTGTCTATCAACACCACTAGCCTGCATTTGTTCATCTAATGAGCTGCGCATCATCTCATCAAAACCATATAAAACTTTATCTTCAAGGCTAAACAAACAAACTTGTGTGCCAAGTGCTTGTAAAACCCCAGCTAATTCTACGCCAATGTAACCAGTGCCAATTATTGCAACTTTTTTTGGTTGTTCTGTTAAGGCAAAAAAGCCGTCAGAGGTTATACCTAAATCATAGTTTTGTGTAAAAGTAGCTTCTATTGGTTTACCACCAGGGGCAATAACAATAGTTTTTGCACTATAGGTTTTACCATCAACTAAGAGAGTATTTTTATCAACAAAACTACCCCACCCTGTTAGTACATCTATGCCTAAGTCTTGTAAATAACCACCATACCAACTAGTAATGCCATTAATATATTTTTCTCTTTGTTCAACTAACTTTGCCCAATTAAAACTTTTTTGTTCAAGGTCAAAACCATAGTCTGTTGCATCATTTACTGCTTGGGCAATATTGGCAGCAAACCACATAACTTTTTTAGGTACACAACCAACATTTACGCAAGTGCCACCTATTCTTTTAGCCTCAATTACCGCACATTTTTTACCATATTCTGCCGCTTTTTCAACTACAGATAAACCACCACTACCTGCCCCGATGGCTATAATGTCGTAATCATAATGCATAACATATCCTTATAAGATTAAATTTATAAGCAATTATACAAGCTTTATAAGAAATTTAAAACATTACAATAAGCTAACCCTAATCCCCGAATAGAGAATTGGCATCAAAAATATCTAGGGCATCTCTAATAATAAAAAGCATCGTCTGGTAACTTACCACCTACTAGTGCGGGAGTACTATCTAATAGCTTTTGGAAGAAAAACTCTAACTCTTCTCGAGATTCTTGCCCACTTTTTACATCAAAAACTGTCCATTTTAAAGAGTTTTCTACCGCTTCTGGGGTTAGCATTTCAATATGTTTAGCTACAATTTCTCCTGCTTCTTTAGGGTTTTCTAACATCCATGCGGTAGATTTTTTATATTCTTCTTGAAAGCGTCTTAATACTTCAGGCTTATCTAAAACACTTTTCATTGCCACCATACCTGCTTGCGGTATTCTAGCTTCTCTATTAAACACTCGCCCCCACTCTTTTTGTATATCTACACTACGAAATAAATCTGGAGCAATAATTGTTATAGGAAAAGACTGCGATTTTAGTAATGCCATAGATATAGCTGGCTCTGCTAATAAAACATGGTCAACTCTACGCATAATTAATAATTGCATAGCATCAAGTGGGGTTGGTGTATAACGTAATGTAAAATCTTTTTTAGGGTCTAAGCCTTGTGCTTTTACTAAGATTTCAAATAATATATCTGGCATATCAGCCCTAAATGGCATGGCAATTTCTTTGCCTTTAAAATCTGCCAAAGTGGTTAAATTATCATCTCTGGAGACCATCCATAATATTCCCCAAACAGAAATATTCATTAACTTTAATTCTACCCCTCGATTATAAAGATTAGCGGCAACATTTGAGGGCATAGCAATAAAATCTGCACTAAATGTACCTTTACCTAATGCCATTAACCTTAGTTGGTCAGGGCCTTTCCATGGTTTAAATTCTACAGTTTTAGCAATGTCATTTAAAGCACCACTTTCTACTATATGAATTAATGGGTTAGAAACCCCTGCAAAAGGTCCAGATAAAACTAATCTTTCTAGTTTTTGAGCAAAAGCAGTTGAAGTTAAGACTAAGCTTAAAGCAATTACTGTTGTAATATTAAAGATGGTTTTCATTATTTCTCCTATAATCCTATCCAAAAATTGGATTAGGATATTAAAACACAAAGATTACTTAAAATTTAACTGTTAACCCAGCAAAATAGTAAGCACCTACATTAGAACCAAGTCGTTTATGAACCTTAGTATTTAGTACATTATTAATACCTGCATTAACCTTAAACATGTTATTGTCACCAAAACTATAATTAGCAGTAAGATTAGTTAAGCTATAAGCATCAGTAGTTCTATCTTGCCCCCCTTCTGTATAATATTGTTCTCCAATATGGGTAGCACTAATGCCCATGTTTAAATTATTGGTAATATTAACATCAAAGCCTAAAGATAGAACACGCTGTGGATTAAACTCTAGTCGCTTTCCAGAATCTTTATTTTCAGTTCTTAGTTCTGTCCAAAATAGTCTAGTTGTTATTGCATTAGTAATATTATAACCAACCGTTAATTCTGCTCCTTTAGTGCGAGCGTCATTTATATTTTTAAAAGTATAGTATCTATTATTAACATTAATTTGCTGAATTTTATCTTTAATATCATTTTGAAAAACTACAAAATTATAGGAAAATTGTTTATTTCTACCACTTAAACCAATCTCATAACTCAATGTACGCTCTGCTTTAAGATCATAAGCCACTTTGCCAAATCTAGCATCAACAGTTTGCGCTCCTAATTGCATGCCCGCAGGAGTTCGTTTTTGGATAAATAGTTCACGAATATCTGGAACTCAATAACCTTGTGCTACACTTAAACGTAAGTTTATCATTTTATCTAAATTTTTAACCATCCCAACACGGAAGGTACTTTCAGAATCAGATTTACTGTTATGCTTTAATCCAAAATCATCTGTGTAACCATGTTGGTTATATATATCATAACGACCACCCACTGTAAATCTGAGCGTATCACTGATACTAAAATCATTTTGTAAATATAATGCTTGGTAAGACACTTCACGAGTAGTCATAGTTGTTCTTTGAGTAAAAACGTTAGCTTCTCGTTTCTCGCTACGATGTTCGACACCACCTGTTAATAAATGATTTTCATGTACTTGCCAGTTTGCACTTAATTCATAAGATTTAATATCAACATTTGCACTCATACCGCCTGAAGCAGATTGAGCTTCTGTTTGAAAACCAAAATCAGCATATTCTTTCATAGTGGCTACATTACGTTTTTTATAACGAGACTTATAAACACGAAACTTAACATCTAAATAATCAGTTATATCATAGTTAATATCTGCAGCAACATCTAACCGTTCATTATTATCTGTTGAGTTCACAGGCACATCAAAAGCTGGAATAGGTCTATTATTAGCTGGGTTAATATAACCAGTAGGATGGAAAACGCCACGATAAGTTCCGTTTCTTTCTTCATCAAACCAATTAAATTCTACCCCAACGGTTACTTCATTAGTAACATCGTATTCTCCACGACCTCCTACGGTATTGACAGTTGCTTGCTCACGATAGGTAACACCAACATTATAGCTATCTCTGATATTATTTCTTAGCCTCGGATCAGGATGCAGAGAAGGACTTACTCTTCCATGCGGTGTTGGAACTTTAGTCGCCGTTGCTTCATTTTCTGCATAGTCACCTGCTTCAAGTTGAGAAACATAAAAACTACCACGAAATTGACCATAACCACCCCTTACACTTGCATTAAGTAGCCGATTAGAACCATCACCATCACTGTTTGAACCGAAAGATAAACCAATAATTGCATCAAAACCATCTTTTGGCTGCTTAGTAATAATATTAATAACCCCACCAACCGCATCAGCACCATATAATGCCGACATAGGTCCTTTAACAATTTCAATGCGTTCAATCATTGATGCAGGGATACGATCCATATCATAAGGATTTTTTACTTCACCTGCTAAACGACGACCATCAATAAGCCATAAACTACCAGTTGCCCCAACACCTCTAATATTTACTGAGCTTTTTGAAGCCGCACTACCTGAAGGAAATGTACCATACTGTAAAATTAATCCTGGAGTATTTTTAAAAATATCTTTTAAAGTCTTTGCCCCCATTCTTGCAATATCTGCTTCAGTAATAACCCTTACTGAAGCCGTTACTCTATCAATAGGTTGCTCTGTTTTGGTTGCAGTAACAACCATTTGCTCTAGCTCTGTTGTAACAACATCTTGAGCAAAAACCCCTGTAGAAAAAATAGCACTGGTAATTAAAATATAGCTTGTTTTTAGTTTCATTTGTAAACCCTTGATTAATGCATGTATAACCTAAATCCTGCAAGTGCTTGCACACATCTGAGCTAAGCTATTAATTCGTATAGCAAATTTTAATTCTTCGGGAATATCAATAAGTATTCCACTCGAATTAAAATTACTCTACAAATCAATATCTTACGCCATATATGCACAATCACTTGCAGGATTTAGGTATAAATATAATTTTAATAAAAAACTGGAAATAGAAAGTTAATGATAAAAACTATCATCGGGTAATTTACCACCTATAATTGCAGGGTTGCTATCTAACAATTTCTGGAAGAAAAACTCTAATTCTGCTTGTGATTCTTTACCACTTTTTACATCAAAAATAGTCCACTCTAAAGAATTTTCTATGGCTTGTGGGCTTAACTTTTTAAGATGTTTAGCTATAATTTTGGACGCCTCTTTAGGGTTTGCTAAAATCCACGCTGTAGATCTATCGTATTCTTCTTTAAAACGTTTTAATACGTTAGGTTTATTTAAAACACTACTCATAGCAACTATACCTGCTTGTGGTATTCTGGCTTCTCTATTAAAAACTCGCCCCCATTCTTCTTGAATATTTACACTACGAAATAAATCTGGAGATCTTATTAAAGCCATAGATATAGCTGGTTCTGTCAATAAAGCATGCCTAACTCCACCCTTAATTAATAATTGCATAGCATCCATTGGGGTTGGCATATACTTCAAATTAAAATCTTTTCTAGTATCTAAACCTTCCGCTTTTACGATTTGTTCAAACACAATATCTGGCATATCTGCTCTAAACGGCATAGCTATGTCTTTACCTTTAAAGTCTGATAACTTGGTTAAATCATCATCTCTTGAGACCATCCATAAAATACCCCAAACAGAAATATTCATTAACTTTAACTCTACTCCACGATTATAAAGGTTAGCCGCAACAGTTGAGGGCATAGCCATAAAATCTGCACTAAATGGCCCCTTACCTAATGCCATTAGCCTTAGTTGGTCAGGACCTTTCCATGTTTTAAATTCTACAGTTTTAGCAATATCATTTAAAGCACCTGTTTCTGCCATATGAATTAAGGAATTAGAAACCCCAGCAGAAGGTCCAGATAAAACTAATCTTTCTAGTTTTTGAGCGAAAGCTGTTGTTGTTAGCATAAAGCTCACAACAACTATGGTTACAACATTGAAGATGGTTTTCATTATATAGCCCTTATTAAATTTACAAACTTATTTAAAACATTCTGAGACTATCTTATAAAACTTTAACTACTTATGATAATAGTTATTATTAATAATTAAGGATTAGTTTTTTTGATGGGATAGAATAATATTTATCTGTGTTAAAATTGCTTAAATTTTTTTTATAAGTTACATTTTTATGCATGCTGTATTAAACATCTTTAAGTATTTCCCCCGTTACTTATGGAGCGGCTGGGG
>CAZJWQ010000061.1:6494-7595 GCA_964549645.1 uncultured Piscirickettsiaceae bacterium
ATGCTGTATTAAACATCTTTAAGTATTTCCCCCGTTACTTATGGAGCGGCTGGGGGGCTATTGCAAGCTTATTACTTTTTTTAGCTTTATGGGATGTTGGCAACCAAATAAGTGGTAGCCTTATTTTACCTTCACCACAAGAGACCTTTAGCTCTCTTGGGCAAAAATTACAAACAGTAGAAGTATGGACAGAAATCTCCACCACCGTACAAAGAGCTTTATGGGGCTTTGCTATTGCAGTAGTGTTAGGGATTAGCTTAGGTATGTTAGCAGGTACATTTGCTACTGCCTCCATAATGAGCCGCCCTATAGTAACTGTAATGATGGGTGTGCCACCTATTGCTTGGATAGTATTGGCATTAATTTGGTTTGGGATGAATGATACTAGTGTTATTTTCACTTTAGTTGTAGCAACTTTTCCGATAGTATTTGTTGGAGCTTTACAAGGTACTCGTACTTTAGAAGGCGATTTAAATAACATGAGTAAAAGCTTTAAAATTCCTTTTTTTATGAAATTAACTGATGTATATTTCCCGCATGTATTTTCTTATATATTCCCAGCTACCATTACCGCTCTTGGTTCTAACTGGAAGATAGTTATAATGGCAGAATTACTAACCACTCCCGACGGCATGGGGGCATCTTTAGCGGTTGCTAGAAGCCATTTTGATTCCGCATCCGCTATGGCTTTAGTATTAATTATGATACTTTTTTTATTATTAATTGAATATATTTTTTTAGAACCTATTAAGCGAGAGGTTGAACAATGGCGCAGTTAAAAGTAGAGCGTCTTAATCACAAGTTTGGGCCTACAGAAGTTTTACAAGACATTAATTTTTCTTTAAAAGTAGGTAAAGTTTTATCTGTAGTAGGCCCTAGTGGCTGTGGTAAAACTACTTTATTGCATTTATGTGGTGGTTTATTAGATATAACAGATGGCAAAATTATTAACAGTTTTAGCTCTCAAGCATTTGCTTTTCAAGATGCTCGTTTACTACCTTGGCAAACCGCATTAAGTAACATTGCTTTTGGGCTAAAAGGTCAAGGTGTTGCTAGAAAAATACGGCATAAATTAGCTACAGAAATGGCTCTAAAATTAGG
>CAZJWQ010000062.1:0-7556 GCA_964549645.1 uncultured Piscirickettsiaceae bacterium
CACCTTTTAACCAAGTTAATTGCCTATCAAAAAAATGGCTACTTATTGCCCGCCAATGAATATCTGGCTGTATTGACTGCTGCATTGCCCAACTTAATACCGCGGTTGCAGAGACAACTTCATCTTGCCCACCTTGTATTAATAGCCATTTAATATTTACTTTTATTTGGCTAAAGTCATATAGACCAACCGCAGGAGCAACAATACATAACTGGCTTGCCTGTAATGAATCGGCTTTTTTTAAGGCTATATAAGCCCCAAAAGAAAAACCTGCTAACATTAAATTATTAACTGTAAAATTAGCTTTTAACCAATTAACAACAGCGACTAAATCATCTTGCTCGCCTATACCTTCACTATATTGCCCAGCAGAACGACCAGCCCCACGAAAATTAAAAATTACCGTGCCATAACCAAGATTATGAAAGGTTTTTTGTAAAGTAGTAACAACTTTGTTGTCCATAGAACCGCCAAATTTAGGGTGTGGATGGCATATAACTACCCACTCTTGCAGCTTATTTATTAAGGGATTAGATATTTTAATTTCAAGATTACCTACACTGCCTGTAATTAATAGGGATTGATTTTCATATACTTTCAAAATAGACTTTACCTTTAACTAAAACTAAAATGGCTTTAAATCATGACTAAAACAATAATTATTGACGATGCTATACCCTTTGCCAAAGAAATGTTTGCACCTTTAGGCAAAGTTATTTGCCTAGCAGGAAGTGCAATAACAGCTGAAAAGATTATAGATGCCGATGCTCTTATAATTCGTTCTCGCACCAATATAAATAAAAACTTACTTAAACACAGTAAAGTAAGCTTTATTGGTAGCACTGTAGTTGGTCTTGACCATGTTGACCAACAATACCTTATAGACAACAATATACAATTTTATTCTGCACAAGGCTCTAATGCTAACTCTGTAGCAGAATATGTAATTACCTGTATTATTAACCACGTCCAACAACATAATATATCACTAACAGGTAAAACCCTTGGTATCATCGGGGTTGGCAATATAGGCAAATTATTACAAACTAAAGCTATAGCTCTTGGTTTAAAAATATTAGCTAACGACCCACTAAAGCAAGTAAAAAAAGATGACAAAAATTTTGTCGACCTTAATACTGCTTTATCTGCGGATATTATCAGTTTTCATACTCCATTACAAACATCCACCAAACATCCTACTAACAATTTATTAAATAAAAAAAACTTTCCACTAATAAATAAACAAGCATTACTTATAAATGCATCCAGAGGTGGTATTATCAATGAGATAGATTGGATAGAATATGCCAATAAACACCCAAATATTACTAATATAATAGACTGCTGGCAAAATGAACCTAATATAAATCAACAACTACAAGCAATTGCACACATAGCTACCCCACATATTGCAGGGCATGCCCTTGATGCTAAAATTAAAGGGGCATTAATGACTTATAAAAACCTATGCAATTTTTGGCAACAACCAATAAATAATGATTGGCAAACTTTACTACCTAAAACACCCACAATTTCTATAAAAACTACTGGCCCTACACAACAAATTATTTATGATTTAATTAAGCAATGCTATCAACCACAAAAAGACCATCAGGCGATGCAATTAAATAATAACTTTGAACATTATCGACGTAATTACCCAACTAGAAGAGAGTGGAGTAAATATTCTCTTAAAAAAAGCACTGATATTAATCTTAACCAAGCATTAACTGGGTTAGGATTTAAACTGTTATAAATTTTACTGTACTAGCTAATAATAAAATTAATTTCTAATCTAGGCTATATAAGAGTATGCTACTATCCTAATCTCTTTAGAAGTAAGAGAATATAAAAATACATACAATAAAATTTTAACGGAGATAAACCAAATGAAACTAGCAACCCTATTTAAAACAACCTTAGTAGCAGCAAGTTTAACTGTGC
Organism: uncultured Piscirickettsiaceae bacterium; assembly: GCA_964549645.1. Classification (GTDB taxonomy): domain Bacteria; phylum Pseudomonadota; class Gammaproteobacteria; order Thiomicrospirales; family Thiomicrospiraceae; genus Hydrogenovibrio. Next base: position 1,945 of record CAZJWQ010000062.1, read on the forward strand.
TAACAGGTTGTGGAACAATGAATGCCATGTCTAACTTAAACGAAGGTGCAGGCACTACTTTTATGGAAATTTGGGATAAATGGGTTGAAGCAGAAGGTGATATAGCCGCAGCCACCATGTGGGAAGTTAAAGTTGACGAAGGAGTTGCATTTGAAGATGTTGTTGACGCCATTAATGCTGTAGCTATAAGAAAAAATATTGCAAATGTTGGCGAGCTACCTCTTTCAGAAGAATTAATTGCTCGTGGCGTTGAGTCAAAAAAGATCCATGTTATGTCATTTTGCGACCCAGAAACAGCCAGAAAAATGATTGATTTCTCCCCAGCAATGGCTGGCTTCTTACCTTGTAGAGTCTCTATTGTCGAAAAAGAAACTGGGCTATATATTTATACCATGAACATGGATATGATGATTAAAATGGGTAAAGAATTACCACCAGAACTATTTAAAGACGCTATGATTGTGCGTAATGCCATGTGGGAAATGTTACAAGACGGTAAAGTTGGAGCATTTTAACTAAAAGGCACCTATAAATAGTTGTATCTATCAAATAGATACAACTTATACATACATCAAATAAAAAAATCATCTGTTCAAACAATACTAAACCTCAACAAAACCTCTACTTTACAACGACATACCTCTCTGTTAATATCTTTTTATAAATATAATTAATGCCCATTGAAACATATTTAGTTTTAATTTAAAAAACTATTAAGGCATAGTTATAATTGAAATAAAACTAATTAATAATATGAGATAAATACCAATGAAAATGACAAAAATAGCTATAGCTATATCTGCAGCATTACTAGCAAACTCTGCATTTGCTACCAACGGCATGAACATGGAAGGTTACGGCCCAGTATCTACTGCAATGGGTGGTACAGCACAAGCTTTTAACAATGGCTTAGGCGGTATGATGAATAACCCAGCGACTATGGGCATGGGCTCTATAGAAGGTAACCGCTTTCAAATTGGTGTAGGCATGCTTAACCCTGACATTACCTCAACACACACATCTGGTGTAACCACCGACTCTACTGGCTCATTCTTAATGCCCTTTATTGGTTATGCAACTAAAAAAGATGGTTTTACTTGGGGTATAGGCATTATACCTGAAGGGGGTATGGGCACAGATTATGGCAGAGCTGGTGCAGGGGATCTGTTTGCTGGTGGTATGTCTATGAACAATAACCAAACAGCTTTAAGTGGTAAAACAATTAAAACAGAAGTAGGCATTGGCAGAATAGTTGTACCCTTAGTTTTTGACATTAACGATCAACTTACTATTGGTGGCTCTATTGATTACGTTTGGGGTGGTATGGACTTACAAATGGATATGGATGGGGCAAGTTTTGGGCAATTAATGAATGGTAATGGTGGTTCTGTTGGTGGTAGTATGGCTGATCGCTTACAAACGGCAATGGCAGCTGGCCAAATTACCGATGTAAATTGGGCAAGATTTGATTTTGATGATAATAGTGATTTTACTCAAGAAGCCAGCGGGGCAGGCTTTGCAGGTAAATTAGGTATGACTTTTAAAATAAATAACCAGTGGGCAATTGGTGCTTCTTACCATTCTCAAACAAAGATGTCAGATTTTACTGGTGATGCAACCTTAACTATGAATGTAGCAGGGCCACAACCTGGGTCAATGCCAGTAACAGGAAAAATCGCCGTAAAAGACTTTCAGTGGCCACAAAAGTTTGGTTTAGGTACAACATGGACCCCAAATGAACGCTGGAAACTATCCGCAGACCTTAAGCATGTTAAATGGTCAGAAACTATGGACAAACTAACCATGTCGTTTAATGCTGATTCAAATGTAAATAATGGAAATTTTGCCAATACCACCCTTGACGTAACCATGGATCAAAACTGGCTAGATAGAACTACTATAATGCTAGGTGGGCAATTTATGTATAGTGAAACCTTAGCTTTACGTTTTGGTTATAACTATGCGGCAAGCCCTGTGCCAAATGCAAATTTAAACCCTCTCTTCCCTGCAACTACCACTAGGCATTATACGCTAGGTTTCGGCTGGCAGCCTGCACCACAACACTCTATTGATGCATCTGTAGTATTTGCATTAAAACATGATAAAACTAACCCAAACACTGGCATAACAGTTAACCACGGGCAAACTAATTGGCAATTAATGTATTCTTATGCTTGGGGAATTATTCCTAAATAAAATATAACTTATTTATATATTTTATTTATAATATTTTTTTAACCACCTTTTTAGGTGGTTTTTTAATTAAAATACAATTAAAATAGTCAATTAATACTTAATTTGGAGTTTATTTTATGTCGCCAGCAGGTCAAGGTGGGTTGTTTCTTTTACAATTTATTGCAAGCATGGTTGTTTTTATATTGTTGGTTAGGTTTTTTTTACGCGCCTCTAATGTAGATTGGCGTAATCCTATTGTTAGTTTTGTTGCTAAAGTAACTAATCCTATTTGTTACCCTTTTAGTAAACTAATACCCGCTAAAGGTAGGTGGGACTTAAGTGCAATTGCAACAGCATTAGCTGTTCAGGTTATATTTGTGATTATGTTAGGTTTTCTTACAGACGAATCATTTGCTATTAGCCTTATTGCTATTTTTTCAATCACTGAGGTTTTAAATCAATTATTAAATTTAATGTTTTGGATAGTCATACTGCAAGTAATTCTTAGTTGGATTAGCCCTGGCAATAACCCTAATACTATTATTTTCCATCAACTGGCAGAACCTATTCTTGCGCCTTTTCAAAAACTACTTCCTCCAATTGGGGGAATAGATTTGTCACCAATAGCTGCTATAGTGGCTATTAAATTAACCCAAATTGTAGTAGTTGGTTATATTGCTCAAATTGGTCAAAGCCTTGTTTAATTTATGAAGAAAACCGCAATAGTTAGCCCGCAAACCTTACATGTAAAACAGCCATTAACTATGGTTAGTGGGGCTGTTTTAACAGAATATAATTTAGTTTTTGAAACCTATGGCAAGCTTAATCACAATAAATCAAATGCTATTTTAGTTTGCCATGCTTTAAGCGGTAATCACCATGCTACAGGCATTTATGAACATGAATATAAACAAAAGCCAGGTTGGTGGCATGAATATATTGGCCCTGGTAAAGCAATAGATACTGATAAGTTTTATGTGGTGTGTTCTAACAATCTAGGCGGTTGCCATGGCTCATCAGGACCTGCAAGCATTAACCCTTTGACAGGTAAAATATACGGGGCAGACTTTCCTATTGTAACTTGTAAAGATTGGGTAAATAGCCAAAATGTTTTACGAGAACACTTAAAAATTGACTATTGGGCAGCTGGCGTTGGTGGTTCTATGGGAGGCATGCAAGTTTTACAGTGGGCAATTGACTATCCTGAAAAAATCAAACATGCTATAGTTATAGCCGCCGCCTCAAAACTGTCAGCCCAAAATATAGCTTTTAATGAAGTAGCTAGGCGAGCCATTATGGAAGATCCTGACTTTCATAATGGTAGTTTTTTGCAATATAATACTATACCTAAAAAAGGCCTTGCCTTAGCCAGAATGCTTGGGCATCTTACTTATTTGTCAGATGACATGATGGGGGAAAGATTTGGTAGAAAACTGCGTGAAGGAAAACTAAGTTATAGTTATGATGTGGAGTTTCAAGTTGAAAGTTATTTAAGATACCAAGGTGAAAAATTTGCTACTCAACTTAATTTTGATGCAAATACCTATCTTTTAATGACTAAAGCCTTAGATTATTTTGACCCAGCGGCAGAATTTAATAACGACTTATCAGCAACACTTGCTAAAGCAAGTGCTAATTTTTTAGTCATTTCTTTTACAACAGATTGGCGTTTTTCACCCGCCCGATCTCATGAAATAGTTAAAGCTTTATTAGATAATAATGCAAACGTTAGTTACGCTGAAATAACATCTCAACATGGTCATGATGCATTTTTATTAACAAATGAACATTATCATGCAATATTTAGTAGTTATATGCAAAAAATAGAAGAAGAAATAAATGCTTAACTCTGCAGGCATTACATCTCAAACTACCCCTCAAGCCATTTCGCAAGAATTTAAAATTATAACCAAATGGGTAGACGCCAATGCCAAAGTGCTAGACTTAGGCTGTGGAGATGGCAAGCTACTAAAGCATCTTCAAGATAATTTAAACATAACTGGTTATGGTATGGAGATAGACCCCAAAAAAAATATAAATGCCATAAAATTAGGTATTAATGTTTTACAAAGTAATTTAGACCATGGTGATATTCAGCACTATTTTACCAAAAATTCTTTTGATTTTATTATTATGACACAAGCATTACAAGTAGTTAAAAGACCCGACTTATTGCTAAAACAAATGCTAATAACAGGTAGAGAAAGTATTATTACCTTCCCCAATTTTGGTTACTGGCGTAATAGAACACAATTATTTTTTGGTGGTAAAATGCCTCAAAATGATGCCCTACCATATAATTGGTTTGACACCCCAAACATTCATTTATGCACTTTTAAAGACTTTGAAAATTTATGTGCCGATAATAATATTGAAGTAGTAGCCAAAAGCGTAGTAAACCAACAAAATAAAACCACTTTAGGCATGAAAATTGCTCCCAATTGGTTTGGTGAAGTAGCTTTGTACAGAATTAAAAATGCTGTTACCTAAATCCTACAAGTAATTGTGCTATATGTGTGCAATTACTTGCAGAATTTAGGTAATAAATAAAATTAAGGTCTAATTTTTATGAATAAATGGTTTTTACGTGAAAATCCCAGAAGATACTTTCGTATAAATATGCCAGTACATATATTTATAACTTCCGCTGTACCAATAGATAATTTAGAAATATATGCTACAGGCATTAATTACTTCCCTAAACTTGTTAAAAAACAAATTAAACAGCAACTAGACACTACTCACTATTGGTTAAATCAAGTTCAAGAACATAAAGAAGTAATTGCCCCTCTTTTTAAAGAAGTAATTTATGCTATAAATACTTTAGAAGAAGCCATTAAAAAAATTTCAACGGGTATAAATCCTTGTCATGATTTATATACTTGGTCATTAATAGAGCAAAAAAAACAAGGCTTTACAAAACTTAATATTTTAGAAAATCATGCCCCAAAAACCCTTGCTTATCTTAAGTTGTTAGAAGATAAATTTTTAATATTTTTAAATTCTTTTATTATCAGCTTAAAAAAATCTTCACCACAACAATTTGCATCTAACTCAAATATTCCAAAAGAATTTAAAATTGATAATCTGATAACAAAACTTAACCATCCAAAATTTGAAAAAATACCGCTTTTACAAGCTATTATTGCTTTAACTACTTTTATGAATACAATCTTAAATATTTACCAACAAATAAATGATAATAATATTATTCAGCAATCACCATTATTATGGCCATTAATAACAATCAATCTTAGCGCAACAGGACTTTCTCTATTTACTGATAAAGATTATCCTAAATATGGAAAAGTTAGTGTATCCTTATATTTTGCTGACAATAAAAAAATATTAAAATTTAAAGGTGTGGTAACAACACATAATATAGATTTAGATTATAAACACAAAATAGCAATTAATTTTGAATTGCCTGATGGGAA
>CAZJWQ010000063.1:0-7510 GCA_964549645.1 uncultured Piscirickettsiaceae bacterium
ATAAGTAAATACTTATATAATGACCGAGGTTGGAAATAAGTAATTAATTATATGCTTATAAGTTTGATTTATCTTAAATATAAAGCTAGGCTGGTTTTTTGTAAAATAGTCTTGATAAAAGGAAAAGGTTATGAGGGTTAATGTTAGGTTTAAAATGAGTCTATTGGTGCTAGCATTAAGCTCTATGCCGTTCGCAGTATCTGCTCAAATATACTCTTTTCAGCAAAGTGTTGAGAAAACTCTTGCCCAAAACCCTGCCATAAATACCAGTAACTATAAATTACAACAAGCAAGGTTTGCTCTTGCAGAAGCTAATCATAGTAAAAAACCACAAATAACTTTATCGGCAATTGCTAGTAACTCTAATAATGCTTTAAATGTATTTGGTATGAAATTAAGACAAAGAAATGCTACTTTTAGAGACTTTGGGTTTGCAGATATGGCTCGTGGAGTAGACCATGCTCCTAGTGACTTAAACAACCCAGGGTCCTATTCTGACTTTAGCACTAAGGTAGAAGTTTTAGTGCCTGTATGGAATGGTGGTAAAACTGCTTCTTATCAAAATCAAGCAAAAGCCATGATTCAAGCAGCTAAGCATGGAGATAAAGCATTACAGCAGTTTTTAGTATTTAATGTTTATCAGGCTTATGAAACAGTACATACAGCTCAAGCATTTGTCTTGGTTGCTAAACAAGCATTAAAAGCCGCAGAATCTTATGTGAAAACCACTAAAAGTCTGGTAAGACAAGGTATGGTAGTAAAAAGTGAACTACTTAGTGCTGAAGTAAGCTCTTCACAAGCTTCATCATCGTTAGAATTGGCAAGAACTAAAGTTTTAATTGCTAAGGACAGTTTAAGAAGCTTAATGTTTATTGATGCAAACGCCCCTTTTACTATCGGGGAAAGAAAAAACCTGTCTTTACCTAGCCAAAATTTAAATGACTTAATACAGCTTGCCTTGTTAGAAAACCCTACAATTAAAGCAACCAGAGAAGTTGCCCGTTCATCAAAATCTAAAGTAGATGCTGTTAATGCCGCCAATTACCCTAGTTTTAATGTAATGCTGGCAGGAGAAACTAGTGATAAAAGCCTTGGTTTTGATAGCACTTCTTATACTATAGCAGGGGTTGTTTCTTGGAAGTTAACCGATTTTGGGGTTACTGCAAGTCGTGTTGATAGAGCAAATGCCTTAGCAAATGAAAAACAAGCACAAATAGCAGTAAAAAAGAACCAAATTGAACTAGAGGTTTTAAAAGCTTGGCGCATGTTAAATGTTGCAAAACAACGTATAGTCTCTAACCAGTTAGCTGTACAGCAAGCAGAAGAGGCACAAAGGTTGGTGTTAAGAAGGCATAAAAATGGCATAGCCACTATGACAGAGGTTTTAGCTAACCAAACACAATTAGATAAAACTCGTGCTGATTTAGTAAGTACAGAATTTGAAATTAATTTACAAAAAGCAAATCTTAGATTAGCAACTGGAACTATGAGTTTAGAGCATATCCTCTAACCTACATTCTCTAATCTAAGTAATAAGGAAAAATTATGAAAACATTATCAACTCTATCTATTTGGGTGCTTGCATCCGTGTCATCATTAGCATTAGTTGGCTGTTCGTCTGAACCAGATATAACTCAACAAGTGGCTGATGCACCTGCAATAGAAGTAATGGTTAAACCTGTTGAGTTAGGGATTATTCCTTTATATTCAGTTGTTCCAGGTTCTGTGGTTTCAGATCAAAGGGCTCAAATATCCTCACGCTTAGTAGGTTTTATTAAAGATCTTGATGTTAAAGTTGGGCAAGAAGTTAAGCAAGGCACGTTGTTGTTTTCTATTGACTCGGCTGATATTAAAAGTGCAATTGCCAAAGCAAGATCAGGCTATTTACAGGCTAAAGCATCTTTAGCAAATGCTCAATCAGAATTTAATAGATTTGAGCAATTATTTAAAGAAAAATCTATATCTAAACAGCGTTTTGATAGGATTAGCTTACAATTTTCTGTAGCAAAAGAGCAAATGAGAGCTGCTAGAATAGGCTTAAATCAAGCCCAATCACAACTACGTTATGCAAATGTAAAAGCCCCATTTGATGGCGTAATAGTGCAAAAGTTTGCAACTGCAGGAGATCTAGCAACACCTAATGCCCCAGTTTTAGTACTTGAAAATAAAGCCGCTTTAAGTATTGAAACGCAAGTATCACATAACCTATATGCAACTTTAAGAATAGGCGATGTAGCGACTATAGTATTAGATGGTATAGAGCAACCTGTACTTGCAACTATATATACAATGGTTGGGGCTGCCGACCCGAGAACTAGAACCCATAGAGTAAAGCTTAGACTAAATGAAGATTATGATATAAGCAGTGGCACGTTTGCCAGAATATCATTTACTAAAGGTGAAAGACAGACCATGATGTTACCTAAAACAGCTATTTTAAATCGCTCAGGAATTAGAGGAGTTTTTGTAATAGAAAATGATATTTCGTATTTTAATATGGTACGTTTAGGTGTAGAAATAGGTGATAAAGTTGAAATAAAGGCAGGCGTTCAATTGTCAGATATGGTTGTGATTCACAACCATAATTTACTTAATGGTAGCCGAGTAATTATCACTAATAAACAACCTAGTTAGGGAAGCACTTAACAACTAACTTGAATTCTGGCAACGCCAAGTTTTACACACCTAGGCAACATTTTGCAAGAATAGCTAGCTATTGTAAAAAATGTTAACGACGGTGTGAAAAACTTGGCTAAGCCCCACAGAATTCAAGTTAGTTGTTAAGTGCTTCCTTAGAGAGCTATAAACCCTGCGAAAGCATAAAATAAGATATTTGAGATATTATTATGAGCCAGTCAACAGAAGATAAACAACAAAAACTTAATATTGCAGGCAAAATAGCTGCGGCTTTTATACATTCAAAAATAACCATGATGTTAGTGATTGGGGTGATTTTAGCAGGTACTTTAGCCTACTCTTTTACCCCAAGAGAATACAACCCACAAATAGTTGTACCAGCGGCTAATATCATTATACCTATGGGCGGAGCTACACCTTTAGAAGTACAAAACATGGTAGTTAAACCACTAGAAGACATCCTAAATGCTTTGCCAGGTGTTGATAATACCTTTGGTTTTGCAAGCCAAGATTTTGGCATAGTTACAGTGCAGTTTGAAGTAGGTAGCAGTCAGACAGAAAGTTTGGTTAAACTCTACAATCAAATTATGCAAAACATGGACAAAATGCCACCAAATACACAACAGCCAATAATTAGGCCTATTAATGTAGATAATGTGCCTATTATGACCTTAGCGGTTAGCTCTACAGAATTGGGCGGCTTAGATTTACGTGATATTTCATTAAAACTTGTAGAAAATATAAGAAATTTACCTGGGGTTTCTTTTACCGAAGTAGTGGGTGGTGAGACCAGAGCTATTAATGTTTGGTTAGACGCACAAAAAATAGCCTTAACGGGTATGTCTTTAGACCATATTGGTGATATGTTAAGGGGCAGTAATGTTTCTTTACCCATTGGTAATTTAGTTAATAATAACATTTCTCACCCAGTAAGGGTTGCAGGCTTTTTAGGTAACGCCAAAGAAGTTGGTGAAATTATTATTGGGGTAGAACAGGGCCGACCTATTTATCTCAAAGATATAGCCACCATTGAAGATGGAGCAGTTGAACAAGACAAGGTGAGTAGGATTGGTTTTGGAATGGCATCTGGTAAATTAACAACTACAGAATACCCTGCTGTAACCATTACTATAGCTAAACAACCAGGCACTAATGCTGTAACTGTAGCTAATAATGTTTTGGAGCAACTAGCCGTTTTAGAAAAAACTATCCTACCACACAATGTAAAAATAACCGTTACCAGAAATGATGGGGCAAAAGCTAATGATGCAGTAAATCTATTAAAAATTAAGCTAGCTATAGCAATAGGTTCAGTTTTTATAATATTAATCTTATTTCTTGGGTGGCGTGAAGCAACTATAGTAACTGTTACCATCCCTATAATATTATTTATAGTGTTATTTATTGGTTATCTTTATGGTCAAACCATGAATCGCATTACACTGTTCGCTTTAATATTAGCATTAGGCATACTAGTAGATGATGCGATAGTGCTCATTGAAAATATTCACCGGCATGTTCATAAGGGGTTTGATGCAGGTAAATTTGATAAGGTATTAGTTAATGCTACCAATGAAATTGGTAACCCAACTAATGTAGCGACTTTAACGGTAATTTTAGCATTTATTCCTATGGCATTTGTAACAGGCATGATGGGGCCATTTATGGCGCCAATCCCCTTTAATGTGCCTATTGCGATGCTTGCTTCTTTAATTGTTGCCTATATTTTAGTACCGTATCTTGCTTATAGGTTTTTAGCAAAACCAGCAGCAAAGGCAATGGCAAAAAGAAAAGCTGAAAATACTGAACATATTGAAAAAGAAGATTGGCTACAATCATTATATGTAAAGGCAATTACCCCTTTAATAGACAGCAGAATAAAACGTAATATATTTTTATTTGTGGTGTTAATGGCTTTATTTGCCGCTCTAACTCAGCCTGCCATACAGTTTTTCAGAGGCGATGCCATGAACAGCCCACTACACCCAGCAGGTGTAAAGGTGAAAATGCTACCTTATGATAATACCAATACATTTTTAGTACAGGTAGACATGCCAGAAGGCACAGCATTAGAAGCTACAGATACTGTTGTTAGGCGGGTAAATAATGTAATTAGAACTATCCCCGAAGTAACGGATTTTAGTGTTTATGTAGGTAGTGCTGCCCCTATAGATTTTGCCGCTTTGGTACGCGGTGATTTAATTAGAGGAGGTAGTAATTTTGCTCAAATCAGAGTAAATTTAATCGACAAAGGGCAACGAGATTTATCTTCTCATGCTATAGCTAATATTTTTAATGAAAAAATTACAACTGTACGCGAAAGGTTTCCCGATGCAAATATTAAAATTTATGAAACCCCACCAGGGCCACCAGTAACCACCCAAATATTAGCAGAACTTTATGGTCCAGATTATGACAAATTACGTGAGGCGGCCAAAGAAATTGCTGAAAAAATGCACAGTATTTATGGTTTAACCAATATAGATACTAGTGTTAGTGCCATTACCCAAAGTTATCAAATAAAAATTGATAGAACACAAGCCAATTTACTAGGGGTAGTACCAGCAGAAGTTTCTAAAATGTTAAGAGATTATGTTAGTGGCTATGTTTTAGGTCACCTGCACTTAGATGATGCTCGAGAACCTGTAAATATTATAGTAAGACTACCAAAATCAGAAAGAACTGTGCCAGAGCAACTGCTGTCTTTAAGAGTAACTTCTAACACTGGAGCAACCGTACCTATATCATCATTCGCATCTATTGAAAAAGTTATTGATGCACAGCCAATTTTAAGCAAAAACCAGTTTAAAACAGTTATGGTTGGTGGCGAGTTATTAGCATCAAGCCCTGTATATGCAGTTTTATCTTTAAATAAAATGCTCGATGGCATAAAGTTAGAAAACTCACAAGTTACCTTTCACACTTCTAACTTAGGTTTTATAGAAGCACATCCTAATAATATTATGGACTACAACCTACTTTGGGGTGGAGAGATGCGGCTAACTTTAGATGTGTTTAGAGACATGGGCAGTGCATTTATAGTAGCCATAGTACTTATATTTTTAGTTTTAGTAGGCTATTACCGTTCATTTATGATTCCTCTAATAGTAATGGCAGCAATTCCCTTAACTATGATAGGGGTATTTCCTGGGCACTGGCTAACAGGGCAAGCATTTACTGCCACCTCGATGATAGGAGTAATAGCCTTGGCTGGTATTGTTGTCCGCAACTCATTGCTGTTAATTGACTTTATATTAGAACATAGAAAAGCAGGCATGCCGTTAAAAGAATCTATACTTGAAGCAGGTAAAGTGCGCTTTAGACCCATTTTATTAACTGCTTTAGCTATCATATTTGCACTATTAATTCTAGTTACAGACCCAGTGTTTGGTGGTTTGGCAGTGTCATTGATTTTTGGAACTATATCATCAACAATATTAACCTTGTTGGTTATTCCACTAATGTTTTATATTTGGCAATGGCATAGTGGCGTTAAGTATGTAGAAGGTAATGTTACTAAAAAAGCTTAAGGCAAGTGTCTTCATAGGAAGATGCTTAAGGAGGCCCTGAATAACTAGTTTGAAGTTCTGCGGGGCTTTCACTAATTAACTCTAGTTACTGACATAATTCAAGTTAAGCGCCTTCATAATAGGATAGGTTATATTTTATGCAAATTTAATTATCTAGAGAAGTAAGTGGTTTGGTAAGTTTTTAAAGAATTCTATAGCTTATAAACTATTTTCAGTGGTAACTTTATTACGACCTGTGTTTTTACTAGAGTAAAGTGCTTTATCAGATCTATCAATAAGTTCTTCCATTGTTTCACCTAATTTGTATTTAGCAACACCAGCTGAAATAGTTAAGCTTATTTTTTGATTATTTTTTTTAATACGTAAATTACTATTTTCAACTTTTATACGTATTTTATTAGCCAATATTTCTGCATCATTTAAATCAGTATTTTTTAAGATTAAAATAAATTCTTCACCACCTGTTCTAGCGATTAAATCACGGCCTTTAATTTCATTGGTAAATATACTTGCTAAATATTTTAAAACACTATCACCTATAAGATGCCCAAATTCATCATTGATATGTTTGAAAAAATCGACATCAAAGGTGATTAAAGTAAGATCTTGTTCTTTATTTTCTAAAGCCTGTTCTAAAAATTCATCAAAACCACGTTTATTTGGTAGGTTAGTTAGATGGTCAGTTCTTGCAAGAGTGTGGGCTTTGTTTAATTCTTTTTTAAGAGTATCTACTTCGCTAGCAATTTGATTTACATGGCTTTGGAGTTCTATATTTTCATTTTGTATCGTTTTTAAATCTGGTAATATTTCATTTTTTATATAAATTAGAGGGTTTGAAGAATTAGTATTTTTCTCTGCAAAATTAATTTTTTTAGCTAAAGTAGAATTGTTTGTTGATGATTTATCTAACCACCCATTTATATCATTAAGTAATTCTTCTACAATTTGAGAAAATTCATTATATGGAATATGAGATTGAATTATTTTTGTCCATAGACTTGTAAATAAAATTTGCGCTGTTTTATGGGTATATATACCATTAGTAATTAATTGATTTATTTCTGCTATAAACTCTTTATCTTGATTGATCAAAACTTCATACATTAAACTAAAATGGATAGGATCAGGTTGAATTTCTATTTTTTTAGAAAGTAATTTGATTTTTTGTAAAGTTTCTTTGGTAATCTTTTGATGATCAATATCGCCAGTTAAATATCTATTAGTAAAATTATTATCCATGTATAAAAACCTTTTAAAACTTTTTTTAAAAACAAATACTAATGATATTATGCTTTATAGTGTCCCTACTTGTCAAGACCAAATATAGTATGCCTATCAGCATA
>CAZJWQ010000064.1:0-7271 GCA_964549645.1 uncultured Piscirickettsiaceae bacterium
TTCTATATTATTTTAAGGATTAGAACGAGAATTAATACCTAACGACCTACATCATCGGATGGTAAGATGTGGCACGTTTTTGCGTAAGCAAAAAAAGTGACGCGTCTTACCAGTCCGATGCATGTTTTTGTTAGCCTTTATTGTCAATATAACTGTACTTTTAATATCTGATTCAAAAGGCGAAAGTGTTTATCAAAAGAATAAACTTTGCAGTTATTTTAGTTTTGCATTTTGAGCAATGATCAAGTCAGGAATTCCAATTCCATTTGTGCCAGACTTTAAACACTTAACTTGAAAATCAACTATCTCTTCCCAATGAATATTTAATGGTACTAAATTTATCTCATGAAGCAATTTAACAATTTTGGGTTGCCTTTTTAACTTCAAATAGGGAATTAACTCTGCTAGTATAATATCATTGGTTACGATAACATTTTCATCTATTAAGTTATCCATATCTATAGAATTATTACCACTCTGAAAATAATCAATCCATATTGACGTATCTACCAAAACTTTCATTAATGGCGGTTTCTAATTTCATTAAGGTTGATATTTAAGTCAATTTTGCCTTTATATTTTTTAAGATTAGAAATTTTTGACTTTCTTACCAACTCTTCTAGTGCTTTGACAATAACTCCTGTCTTTGTAGTTGTGTGAGTTATTTTCATTGCTTCATTCAATAAGTTTTCAGGTAAATCAAGAGTAGTTCTCATAATATTGCCTCCTAAGCTGATGCATATAATACTATAATATTATGCATATCTTTGCAAGGGGCTAACGACCAAGTTCAGCGTGCAGTTAAATGTGGCGGTTTTTTTGCGTAAGCAAAAAAAGTGACGCGTTTAACTGTCCGCTGGAACGCCTTGTTAGCCAATGTAGGTTAATTTACATGCTGATTGATAACTTTTACACTGACCAATTACTGCTTGTTAATTTATACCAACCGTTAAAAATTATAACCTACCGCAGGTCTTTAAATTAAAAATAATATTGTTAGAGCAGGATAAATTATCTTTACAGGGAAAATAAATGTTTACCTAACTGATAATTGCGAGCAATAAATAAACAGGTTTATGATTTGTGCATAATTTTAGAAAAGATAGATTTTAAAATTAGCGGTGTAGATTGTAAAAAATGATTTTATAAATATTACCATTACCAACTTGAATGTGAATTTAAACTAGCCAAACATTTTAAGTTAAGCCAACTTGCAGGAAAAAACACTCATAAATTAATTTGCATAATTGTAGGTTAATTTTAAACACTTATTTAACCTTTTACACTGAGCAATCACTGTTTGTTAATTTATAACAACTGTTAAAATTATAACCTACCGCAGGTCTTTAAATTAAAAATAATGTTGTTAGAACAGGATGAATTATTTTTGCAGAGAACATAGATACTTGGTTTGTTTACAGTTGAGAGCAACAAATAAACAAGTTTATGGTTTGTGAATGATTTTATAAAAAATAATATTTTTTAAATTAGCCGTGTAGATTGTAAAAATTAAGTGATTTTAAGAATCTTGCAATTACTGATTTAGGTTTAATTTTAAACAAATTAAATATTTTGAGTTAAGCCAGCTTACAGACATAAAGTAACCATGAATCAATTTGTAAAATTTTGGATAATTTCAGTAAATTATTTAAACAATTTTATTTTTCAATTGAAAAAGTTTATTTCAAATTGGCTAACGATCTGGGTCAGCGGCGTTGCGTTAGCAACGTCAGCTGTACCCGCTTGTTAAGTGCTATTTTCCGTCATCCCATGAATTTAGGTAATCAGCTAAAACATCACCATGACAAGTTTGTGGTTTGCAAAAACACCCAAGTCGCTTTCCCGCTAGCTTATAAACTTCAGATTTTTCTTTATTTGGAAATTTTTCATAATCGAAGTCATATTTATATTTTCTGATAACTTCATCCCTGTCATCACCTTCTTCATACATAGAGTATGGATTACCCCAGTACGATCCTCTACCAATATACTCATAATCAGGCGTACTTTTCTCAGACTTATATTTTTCTTCTCTTTTGATATTCACTACACGAGTTATCTTTATATTAATAACTCGTAGTGGGATATTTTTAGATTTCAATAAATCAATTTCTTTAGGAAATTCCTCCCCATCATCAAAGATGATGGCATGAGTAAATTCTTCTAACTCCCAGTTTGACACCTCTGAAAAAGGCACATCAGGTAATTTTTCTTTTAAATACTCCCCTATAAGGTTATTTTTGTCCGCAGGACAAAAAATAACCTTATTATCAATATTACTAATTATCCTTGAAATTTTTCTACAGAATTTTTCATGGCAATTGAAAAGTTCTGGATACAAAATAAGAATTTTATTCATTTAAAATAAATGCTTAACTTTTAAATCTAAATCTGAGTTTTCATTTAGATATTCAACAACTAAACGCCGATGACATAAATGCGGCTCATGCTCACTGCATAATAAACAGCCATGATCTAATAGAGTTGGCTTAACTGATTTTTCAATATTTCTTTGAGACATTAAATTCAGAAATTTATCTTCGTATATATCCCAAGGCATATCGCCTTTCTTATAAGCACTTAACATCTCTTTAGTTGGAGCAAGTTCTGGGGTATGTATATATTCTGTACCACACAACTCCTTTAAGAAGAACTTAAGATCATCTCTTTTGGCAAAGCCAGCTAGTTGAGACACATTATTTAAACGCACATCCAATAATGTTGATATGTTTGATGTTTTGATGAAATTGAAAAAAGTTTCAGCATTTTTTTTGGTAAAACCAATTGTATAAATATCCATTATTTTTTCCTAAAATATTGTAGCTACTAACTTGTAACATGAGCCTTGATATTCTTCTCCAAGGCTTACACATAAAATACCCAAGACATCATCAATTTCGTTTAGTTTTTGGTCAAAATTTGGATCTGTTACTGGCAAATCATAAGAAGTACCATTATAGATAAAATTTGCTCTACGCTTATCATATTGATTTTTGTAAAGCTGAAGACCATCCACTTGAACAAGATAGAGTGACTGATCAATTATAATACGTTTTTGAGTAATATCTAAATAATTCACGCTATAACTTTCGCCCCAAAGGTTAACTGGGTTATCGAGAAATCCAGTTAATTCATTGTCATCAATTTTATATCGTTGAACCCATCGCTGATCACTGATTAAAAAGTTTTCAGGTTGATTTATTAGCGGAACAGGTGACGCTAAAATCATTTGAATTTTTTGTTTTGGTTTAACAATATAGTTGCCATGGGGGTTAGTAAAAGTGGATTGATCATGCGTTAATTCTGCCCCTTCAGGAGTAGACACAGGTCTTACCCACTGACCACTGGAAAGACATTTACCAGCAACACAGTGCTGATGATGCTTTACTGAATTTGCTAGAATGACAATAGTTTTATTGATCATATGGTATGACTCCATGCCTCATGGCACTTAACGCCGCAAATCACCGGCGGTTAAAAGTGTTGCGCGTTTTTTGCGCGACGCTTTTAACCGTCCGAGTGCATTTGCTTTGTTAGCATTATTTTTCTCTCACAAGCCTATGAAGCAAGATATCCTCGATATTCCGGCGTGAATCAATAACAGACAGTACATATACGTTTGAATCTGAGATTCTGTAGATTATTCTCCAGGGAGCAACAATCAGCTCTCGATATTGGAGGATTCCGTTTTCTTGAAGCTCAGGAATAATGCGCCCCCTCTGGGGAAAACTGTTAAGCTTTGATGCGCTAGTTTTTATCTTTTTCAGATTGTCTTTTGCCGCAACTGGGCTATCAGAATGGATGTATTTTATGATTGAAACCAGATCTCGCTCAGCAACTCTTGACCAGATAACCTCATACTTCTTGGCCATCTCTTATCAGCCCAATTGCTTCTCTAAATCTAAAAACACCTCTTCTTGGGTTTTATATTTTCCCTTGCGAATTTCTTCCTCTCCTTGAGATATCAACTTCAGCAGCCCGATGGCATTTCGCATATTTTCATAGCTTTCAGGGTCTTGTAACACGGCTTTAGGCTCACCGTTTTGAGTGATGACTATGGGACGGTGAGTGTCATTCACCTGCTTGAGCATATCTGCAGCTCTAGATTTGAGGTACGTCACAGGTCTGATATCTGTTGAAATTTTCATAATTAAGTTCCTTCAGTCCTTTTATGATACCATATTACGACTAGTAAGCGAGAGCAAGATGACATCTCATTTACAATGCTAACGACCAAGTTCAGCGTGCAGTTAAATGTGGCGGTTTTTTTGCGTAAGCAAAAAAAGTGACGCGTTTAACTGTCCGCTGGAACGCCTTGTTAGCCAATGTAGGTTAATTTACATGCTGATTGATAACTTTTACACTGACCAATTACTGCTTGTTAATTTATACCAACCGTTAAAAATTATAACCTACCGCAGGTCTTTAAATTAAAAATAATATTGTTAGAGCAGGATAAATTATCTTTACAGGGAAAATAAATGTTTACCTAACTGATAATTGCGAGCAATAAATAAACAGGTTTATGATTTGTGCATAATTTTAGAAAAGATAGATTTTAAAATTAGCGGTGTAGATTGTAAAAAATGATTTTATAAATATTACCATTACCAACTTGAATGTGAATTTAAACTAGCCAAACATTTTAAGTTAAGCCAACTTGCAGGAAAAAACACTCATAAATTAATTTGCATAATTGTAGGTTAATTTTAAACACTTATTTAACCTTTTACACTGAGCAATCACTGTTTGTTAATTTATAACAACTGTTAAAATTATAACCTACCGCAGGTCTTTAAATTAAAAATAATGTTGTTAGAACAGGATGAATTATTTTTGCAGAGAACATAGATACTTGGTTTGTTTACAGTTGAGAGCAACAAATAAACAAGTTTATGGTTTGTGAATGATTTTATAAAAAATAATATTTTTTAAATTAGCCGTGTAGATTGTAAAAATTAAGTGATTTTAAGAATCTTGCAATTACTGATTTAGGTTTAATTTTAAACAAATTAAATATTTTGAGTTAAGCCAGCTTACAGACATAAAGTAACCATGAATCAATTTGTAAAATTTTGGATAATTTCAGTAAATTATTTAAACAATTTTATTTTTCAATTGAAAAAGTTTATTTCAAATTGGCTAACGCCTAAATCAGCGGCAGTTTAAAGTGGCTCGGTTTTTTGCGAATAGCAAAAACCGTGACGCTTTAAACTGTCCGCTGGATTTTTTTGTTAGCTTCAATTATTCGCTCAATATTTTTAGAAAACTCGGTTGTATCCGCAAAATAATTTGGATAAGCCTTTTTTAGTTCGTGGACAGATTCCGCCGACACTAACACGACATCTCTGTCTGTATTGTCTTTAAATTCTTTTTCAAGTTCAGCATATTTTTGGGTGGCAGAATCAATATGACCTTTCGGAAATCTTATAATTTTAATATTTGATTCATCAACCTCCAAAATCAGCAAAAAATAGTCTCTTTTGTTTTTTTTATCGCTACCTAAATGTCTAATTGAAACTGCAAATGCCCTGAGTTTATGTAACACACCAAGCCTTTCAATATATTTTATTAGCTCCAGTCGGTTATTAGTTTTGGCATTTTTTGCTAAAGCCTTATTTTCAATTTCTTCAAATGCAATGCTTGCAAGTTTAAAAAACTTCAACCATGAATCACGACCTTGACTAGCTTTTAATCCTTGGCCAGTAAACGTACCTACAACCTCTACAGCAGTTGCCCAAGAATGTTGAACTTTGCTACGAATTTGGAGTTCAATTGCGTGCTTTGAATATTGATCTTTCTGACCATTATAGCGATAAACCAAATGAATCCCTCTGTATCCTGAGGGCTTAGGTGTTTTGATATAATCACGCTCTCTTCGCAAAATATTTCTAGTTCTACCATTTACTATTACATCGCGTGTTTCATATACTTGTTTCTTACTTAAAACTACTATTCTACAACCGCCAATATCTTCCATTCTGTCAAGTTTCATACCCTTTTCACGTTTTAATTTTGAAAGAATAGAAGGCGTTCGTTTTAATCTTCTAGCCACAACGGAGTTAGGGTCTATCTCAAACGCTTTTTTTCTAAAGTATCCAAGCATTGATTGGATAGGATATGCGTGAGATGAGCGCCAATTTTCAAGAACTTCATAAGCCTCAAAAAATTTATCTACATCAAAATCATCACTAATTAAATAGTCACCAGAACGTCTAACCATTTTTTTAGAGTACTTTAATTCAATCCAGGACAATGATAATTACTCCAATTTTATTAAAAAGCTAACGACCAGCATCATCGGATGGTAAGAGGTGGCACGTTTTTGCTTTAGCAAAAAAAGTGACGCGTCTTACCAGTCCGATGCATGCCTTTGTTAGAAATGGCAGGAAAGTAAAGGAAGTAGCCTAGCCTGATGTAACAAGTTTATCGTTTTAATGTTGATATTTAAAACAAATACTATACTTCAAATTTAACCAAATTGGCAGTATTTTTAGTTTTAAGGGTTTTTGAGATTAGAAAACGGATATTTAAACTCGATATTAAAAGAGCTTATTTTGAATGCCTTTGAAATCTATATGAAAACAAACCAATTTAAATGGCTTATTTTAGCTACTACCCCTGGCAGTTTTTAGTTTAGAAGCCTATATTAAAACGCATAATTAAGGCTTATTCTGTTTTGAACGTCCTAATAATTGGATACAAACAACGGATAGTATAAAATAAGAAGCACCCACTTTTTTTAATGAAGTTCAACGCCCACTGCACCTGTTTGTTAGGAGTCTTATTTTCCCTGCCACTTTACTATTTTGTTAAAAACACCTACATCAACATATTTTTCTATATCTGTCATAGTTCTACTTTCTCCAATGGGTATATGACCATCTATCAACAAATCATATATAGCAAAACCATCACTATCAATTCCTTGTAATTCAAACTGTATTTCCTCATCATCTGAATTATTTTCTACCTCAACTTTTATTGAAAATGTAATTTCACCTTCTTCATCTGGTGGGATTAATATTTTTGTTTCAATTTTATCGATTTTCATTCGTAAATTCCTCAAGGTATTATTATAAATTAATTTAAATATCTACTTTTATATTTGGTAATTCAACAGATTTTTTAGGCTCAATTGATGTTAAAATTTCAACATTTCTAAGTTTTCTTTCTATTCCTTTTGTTCTGGTGGAGTAGGGTTGTCTCGTCTACCTTCTAACGACCTACATCATCGGATGGTAAGATGTGGCACGTTTTTGCGTAAGCAA
>CAZJWQ010000065.1:0-7072 GCA_964549645.1 uncultured Piscirickettsiaceae bacterium
TCTTCTACTATCCCTTGGGGAGAGTTAAAGTTAAAAGTATTAGATGTTAATTTAGACCAACCTGTATCAAAACGACCAATTACTTTTTTTGCAGAGTTACAGCCAGCAGGGCAAACGGCAATGATGAAGATAGTAGGAGAATCTAATTTTATTAAAGCAGGTAAAGGTTTTCATGCCGCCAACTTGATTATGAGTAATTATCAAATTAAAAACTGGGCTTTATCAAATGATGAGCAAATACCTGTACTGATGAAAAAAGCGCTAAACCAAATAGAAGGTAAGTTTTTATTAGATGAGAATGAAAAAATAACAGCAAAAATTACTTTAAATTATCAGCAGGTTCAATTTGATTTAAGCCAAACCAAATCTAAAGATGTAAAAAGGTATATAGCACCTATTTTTGAAAATATTAATCGCTTTAGTGTTGAAGCTAATATTAAAGGTAAGCTATTTGCACCTCGTATAGGGGTAACATCAGATTTAGATAAAAAATTATCTAAAGCATTTAACAAAGTTTTAAATCGTGAAATTAAGTTAGCAAAAAAACAAATGCAAGTTGAGTTTGATAAATGTGTTAAAAATGAATTAGAACCGATAAATCTTCAGCTATCTGAACTATTGAACGAAAAGGTTAATTTAGAGATCAATGCTGCAAGTATGCACAAAATTCTTGCAAAAGATGCAGATCAATACTTTGCAGAGCAAAAACAAAAATTAGTTGACCAAGCCAATGCTAAATTAAATGCAGAAAAAGAGCGTTTAAAAAAAGAAGCTAAGCAAAAAGCCGATGCCCAAAAGCAACGTTTAGCAGATGAGGTTAATAAACGTGCTAAAGAGCAACAGAAAAAGTTAGAAAAAGAGCTAATGAAACAATTTAAGTTTTGAGTTTTGTAACTATTACATTAGTTTTAATAATAGAACCTTATACAGTACTGCCCTAATCTCTAGATAGAGATTGGATATAATAGTGCGAGCCTTTGTTTGCTAGATGCCAATTCTCTATCTGGGGATTAGGGTACTGTGTTAAAATATTTTTTTAAATTAATTAGTAGAATAATAAATGAATTATAATCTTATTAAAATAGCTTTAATTTCATTAGCTTTTTCAAGCCCAGTTATGGCTGATATGGCAATTGTAAAAGAGACCTTAAAGCAGGTTATGCCCGACCCTGAAAATGCGGTAGTTAAAGAAACAGCCATTGATAATTTATATGAAGTATCGCAAGGTTTAAAAATTTTGTACATGACTGGAGATGGTAAACATATTATTTCAGGAAGCATTATTAATTTAGAGTCTGGAGATAATTTAACTGAACTAGCTATTAATAAATTACGCAAAGAACTTTATAACAATTTAGATGTTGCCTCTATGATTATTTACCCAGCAATTGGTAAAACTAAAAGGTCAATTGTGGTATTTACTGATATTAATTGCCCTTTTTGTGAAAAAATGCATGAAGAAATACCAAAGCTTAATAGAGCAGGTATTGAAGTTAGATATCTAGCTTTCCCTCGTACAGGAGTTGGTAGAGAATCTTATAGAAAAGCAGTGTCAGTTTGGTGTGCGAAAGACCCTGCTAAAGCAATGGATGATGCTATGTTAAGAAATATATTTGTAGATAATAGGTGCGATAATAACCCAGTACAAGAACACTTAAGGTTGGTAGAGGTATTTGGTATACGAGGTACCCCAAATATAATTACAGACCAAGGAGAAATGTTCCCCGGTTTTGTGCCCGCTAGAGATTTAATACAAAAATTAGGTTTGTAAATACTGTAAGACAGTCCTATTTAATTATCAAGACACATTATGATAAATTTCTTGAACATCATCTAAAGAATTTAGAGCATCAATAAATTTATCAAAAAGTTCTAGTTCTTCTGTAGATAACTGTATGAAATTATGTGGTATAAAGCTAATTTCATCGGTTATAAAATCAATATCTTTAATATTTGCGGTTAATGCTTTTTTAGTTTTAAAATATTCATTTGGCAAGGTAAAAACACTAATAACTTCTGCTTCTTTTTCAACATCTGTTACATCAATATCTGCATCCATTAAGATCTCTAGTACAGTGTCCCCGTTATGGTGGTTAAATTCAAAAATGGCTAAATGGTTAAACATGTGTGCAACTGTGCCTATAGAACCTAATTTAGCTTTTGCTTTATTAAATACCCCACGTACTTCACCAAAAGTACGGTTGTTATTATCGGTTAAACAATCAACAATAATCATACATCCACCAGGGCCAAAGCCTTCAAAACGTACAGTTTGAAAATCTTCCCCACCAGTGCCAGCGGCTTTTTCAAGTGCTTTATCTATAACATGGGCAGGTACTTGGCTTTGTTTAGCTTTTTCAATTATTCTTGCTAAAGTTAAATTTGTATCAGGGTCTATGCCACCATTTTTGGCAGTAACATAAATTTCTCTGCTTGCTTTAGAGTAAACTTTTGCCTTCATATTAGAAGTTTTTGCCATTGAATCTTTACGGTTTTGGTAAGCTCTACCCATTGTTAAGTTCTTCCTGTAAAAAGTTAGAATGGTATGACCATTTTTTAGGTGGAAATTCTATTTTTATATCTGTATTAAGAATTTTTTCAAATTCTACTCTGCTAATTAATGTTGCCCCAAGAGAGTTAAGGTGTGGGGTTTCTATTTGTGTATCAATCATTCTAAACCCGTAAGACTTTAAAAATTCAGTTAAAAATACTAGTGCTATTTTAGATGCATTACTAACTTTAGAAAACATAGACTCCCCAAAAAACATCTTACCTATTGCTACCCCATATAAACCACCAACCAGCTCATTGTTTAACCAAACTTCTACGCTGTGGGCATGACCTTTTTTGTGTAAATTGTTATAGGCATTTAATACTTCATTAATAATCCAAGTTCCATCTTGGTCGGGCCTATTAATGGTGGCACAGTTTTTAATTACAGTTAAAAATTGGCTGTCAAAGGTTACTTTAAACTTTTGTTGCCTAATTAATTTAGCTAAACTTTTACTTACTTTTAAATTATTTATAAATAATACAGAACGTGGGTTAGGGCTCCACCATAAAATAGGGCTATTGTAATTATACCAAGGGAAAACTCCGTGTGAATAAGCTTTTAACAACCATTGCTCTGTTAAGCTCCCGCCTATAGCCAGTAAACCATTTGGGTCTTGCATTGCTATATTGGTTGGGGGGAATTCAATCTTTTTATTATTTAACCAAAAAGGTTCTGTGGGTCTTTTATTCATTACTTCAGTAAATGCTTTATTTAGAGACCTTTGCACGAGGTTATTCACGGATTAAAATGGCTATAATTTCGTATCTTTCAGCCAAAAAAACGCTCAATAGCTAGCTATTACTCTAATCCGCAAATAGAGAATTGGTATCTAGCACCAGCCCTTGTTCGCTAGGCATTCACAAAAAATGCCCGCTTAACCTATGGGTTAAGCTAAGATTTTTTGCAAACGCCTAGCAAACAAGGGATAGCACTATATATCCAATCTCTATCTGCGGATTAGGGTATTAAGCTTATTTTTTGACTAAAATCTGCAAAATTCTAGCTCATTTTACTCTCGTGACTAACTCGTGCAAAGGTCTTTATTAAAATAGGTTAAAATATTCTACCTTAAATCTATTAATGAAAACTTGATACATGTCTAAATTTATCCATTTAAATATCCATTCAGAATACTCTGTTGTTGATTCAACTCTTGGTATTAAAAAAATAGTAGCCTTAGCTAAAGATAATAAGCAACCTGCTATTGCGGTGGTTGACCATGTGAATATGTATGCATTGGTTAAATTTTATAATACAGCCACCTATGCAGGTGTTAAACCACTTTTAGGTGCCAATGTTTACGTTGAAGATGCAAGTGGTGAAGTATTTAAAATTATTTGTTTATGTCAAAATGAACAAGGTTATTTGAATTTATCTTATCTTATTTCTAAAGCTTTTTTAAAAAACCAACGTTTAATTGATAATAAAGTTAAGCCGTTAATTAAGACAGAATGGCTAGCAGAAAAAAATGCAGGCTTAATCGTGCTTTCAGGTGGTAGAGAAGGTGATGTTGGGCAGGCTATTTTATCGCAAGACCCCAATAAGATTGCTGGCAGAGTTAAGTGGTGGTTAAAATATTTTCCTGATAGATTTTATTTAGAGCTAATTAGAACAGGCAGAAATGATGAAAAAACTTGTATTATTGGCGCTATAAATATTGCCCAACAATATAATTTGCCTGTTGTGGCAACTAATGATGTTCGTTTTCAAAGTGCCGAAGATTTTGAAGCCCACGAAGTGCGAGTATGTATACATGATGGCTATATATTAGACGACCCTAATCGCCCTAAAAATTATTCTGAAGAACAGTTTTTTCGTAGTAGCACAGCAATGATAGAGCTATTTGCCGATATCCCAGAAGCAATTACCAATACTTTAGAAATAGCCAAAAGATGTAATGTTGATTTAACTCTTGGGGAATATTTTTTACCCGCTTTCCCAATACCAGATGGCATGAGTGAAGCCCAATATTTTATTCAACTTGCCAACGATGGTTTAGATGAAAGATTAAACTCATTATTTACAAAATTATCTGTAGCAGAATTTGCTCAAAATCGTATTAAATATGCACAACGGCTAAAATTTGAGTTAGATATTATTATAAAAATGGGTTTTCCAGGTTATTTTTTTATAGTTGCTGATTTTATACGCTGGTCGAAAGAGCAAAAAATACCAGTAGGGCCTGGTAGGGGTTCAGGTGCAGGTTCTTTGGTGGCTTATTGCCTTAAAATAACTGATCTTGATCCTATTGAATACGACTTATTATTTGAGCGTTTTCTAAACCCAGAAAGATTATCTATGCCAGATTTTGATATAGATTTTTGCATGGATAGGCGTGAAGAAGTAATTAATTATGTTTATAGCCAGTATGGTAAAGACCATGTATCTCAAATAGTTACCTTTGGCACAATGGCTGCCAAAGCGGTAATTAGAGATGTTGGTAGGGTATTAGGTTTAGGCTATGGTTTAGTTGATAGTATTGCTAAATTAATCCCTAATGATTTAGGCATCAAACTAAAGTCAGCTCTTGAACAAGAAGAAATGTTGCAAGAAAAATATGATAATGATGATGATATTCGTACATTATTAGATTTGGCTCTTAAACTTGAAGGCACAGTAAGAAATACTGGTAAACATGCGGGTGGGGTGGTTATTTCACCTAAACCCTTATATGAGTTTTGCCCAGTACAGTGTGAAATAGATGGCACAAATGTACTTTCACAACTTGATAAAGACGATGTTGAAGCTGTAGGCTTAGTTAAGTTTGACTTTTTAGGGCTAAGAACCCTAACTATTATAGATTGGACATTACAATCTATAAACATGGGTAAAAAATTAGGTGATGAAGGTTTTATTGAAATAGAAAAAATACCTTTAATAGATAAAAAAGTTTTCGATTTAATTAAAACCGGTAAAACAACAGGGGTTTTTCAGCTTGAATCATCAGGTATGCAAAACTTAATTGTACGCCTAAAACCAGATTGTTTTGAAGATATTATTGCCTTAGTTGCTTTGTTTAGACCAGGGCCGTTAGAGTCGGGAATGGTAGATAACTTTATTGCCCGTAAACATGGTAAAGAAAAAGTATCCTACCCAGATGCTCAATACCAGCATTTATCATTAAAAGATACTTTAGAACCTACTTATGGCATTATTTTATACCAAGAACAAGTAATGCAAATAGCACAAATATTATCAGGTTACACACTAGGCGAAGCTGATATGCTGCGTCGTGCAATGGGTAAGAAAAAACTAGAAGAAATGGCAAAACAACGTTCTATTTTTGAGCAAGGGGCAATCAACAATAATGTAGATGGTTCTCTTGCTATGAAAATTTTTGATCTAGTTGAAAAGTTTGCAGGTTATGGTTTTAATAAATCTCACTCAGCAGCCTACGCATTAGTTTCTTACCAATCAGCATGGTTAAAAACTCATTATCCTGCCGAATTTATGGCGGCACAGCTTTCATCAGATATGGACTCTACTGATAAAGTAGTTAATATGATTAATGAATGTTACTACCTAAAATTAACTGTAGAAGTCCCCGATATTAACCAAGGGCAAATACATTTTAAACCTATAGCAAATGCAGCAAAATTAACTTATGGTTTAGGTGCAATAAAAGGAGCAGGTGAAGCAGTTTTAGAAAATATAATAAATGAACGTAACAATAATGGTGCTTATAAAGATTTATTTGATTTTTGTTATAGAGTAAAAAAAGTTAATAAAAGAGTGCTAGAAGCGTTAATTTTAGCAGGGGCATTTGATAAACTGCAAAATAATAGAACCGCAATGGTTGCCAGTATAGCTTTAGCTTTACAAAAAGCCGACCAAAAATATAAAGATGAAGCAGCAGGGCAGGCAGATTTATTTGGAGATATAACGGTATTTACCAACGAAAATGTTAATGAGTTAATTGTTATTGCGGCAGAGTCTGAAAAAATAAAATTAAAACAAGAGAAAAAAGTTTTAGGTTTATATTTAACAGGGCACCCAATTGATAGTTATGAGCAAGAATTAAAAAAACTAGTTAATACTAAGCTTATTGATTTAGTACCTGAAAAATGGGACAAAAAATGGGTAGCAGGTCTTATAGTAGAATCACGCAACAAAGTTACTAAAACTGGTAAACGTATGGGTTTTGTTACCCTTGATGATAAAACTGCACGCTTAGATATAGTATTAAGACCAACAGTATTTGAAAGCGCGCGTGAGATAATAGATGTAGATAAAATTGTATTATTTTATGGCGAAGTAGCCGAAGATACTTTTAATGGTGGTATAAAATTAGATGCTGAAAAGGTGGTTACTTTAGCGGAATATAGAGTTGAGAAAGCCAGAGCCATAAAGATATTATCGTATAACAAAGTTACAACCGCTAAAATACATGAGCTACAAAATATACTTTTACCATTTAGAAGTGACGAAGGGTTACCTTTAGTAATTGACTTTCAAAATGATCAAGCAAAAGCACAGCTAAGAACAGCAAATAACTATAGTTTTTTCCCTGAAGATGAA
>CAZJWQ010000066.1:0-7030 GCA_964549645.1 uncultured Piscirickettsiaceae bacterium
TGCTGCGGTTTTGGTAGTTAATTTTAAAAATAACCTTCTATTGAATAAACTCATAGATACACGCTAAGGGTGTTTTACTAACAGTTGATCAATTCTTTGTAAACTTTCAATATCTAAAGTACCAATAGTTTGCTCAAGCCTTAAATGGCTTAAAATAAGATTGTGTAAAGATGCCGTTAAGTTTTTTGATGCTTGATATTTAGTCGCTTTAGCAGTTAAAACATCTAATAATTCTTTTAAACCAAGCTTATGGCTTTGCTCTGTCATATCTAAAAAAGCCTTAGTAGACTCTACATTAGCTCGGTTAGCTAATATTAATTTATAAGTATGTTCAATATTTCTAACTTCTATTCTTGCTGATAATTTGGCTTGTTCAATTGCTTGCCTAGCTTGTAAGCGAGCCGCTCTTTTTTTTGCACTGGCTTGGTTAATTTTTGCAGTTGTTAAACCACCTGAATATAAGGCAATAGTGGCATAAATACCTATATTAAAATCCTTTCTATCTTGAAAGTTTTGTGAAAAATTGGTGTTATAGTTTGAAAAAGATTTATCTGTATAACCTGCTTTTAAGTTTATCTTTGGTAAGTGACCTTTTTTTTGTGCCTGTAACTCTTTTTTAGCTATTTTAACTTGTGCAATTGCTTTTAATACAGTTAAATTATTTAACGATGCTTGTTGTTCATATTGTTGTATGTTTGGCTGTATGTTTATTTTTTTATTAAACATATCCATATTAGACGTTAATGATTTCAAGTTGTTAAGCTCTACTCCTGTTAAATTAATTAAGTTTTCATGGGCAATAACTAAACTGTTTTGGTATTTTATACTTGTAGATTTTGCTAAATTATAACTAGATTTAGTTTGTAAAACATCAACTTTACTAGCTAAACCTAAGTTGGCAGATTGCAGCGTTTTTTGCCATTGATTTTTATTAGAGAACTCTTGTGCTTGCGATAAATTTAATTCCATTTGTGCAAGTAAAGTTTTAAAGTAGCTTTCTGCTAAACGAATTATCAAGTCTTGTTGGGCTATTTGTAGTTCATAGTTTGCTTGTTGCAATAAATACTGGGCTTGACCATATATAGCCCATGAAACAGGCTCATATAAAGGTTGTTTTAAATTAACCCCTACAGAGAAGGTATTAACATCGGCAGAATTTTTATTGCTATCATTAATAACATAACTACTATCTATTGATATTTTAGGTAAAATGCTAGATCTAGCAATATTTAAATTGGTTATATTCGCATCATACTCTGCATGTGCTTGTGCTAATTTAGCATCATGTGCTAGTGCTAACTTATAAACATCAATTAGGCTATATGCGGCATAAATATTAGCACTAATATTAGTATAAAACGTAAAAAATATGATTGTGCATATGATTGTACGCATAATTGTACAAGAGGATTTAAAAATATTTTTCATCTTTAGTCCAACTACTATATGGTTTTTTACTTAAACTAACATTGTAATAACGTGATAATTGTGTAACTTCTTGCCCTAACCAAATTGGTAAAATAGGTTTGTCAGCTGCAGATTTTAATTCAACTTCAGCAACTATTAACCCTGTATTTTTCCCTAGAAACTCATCTATTTCCCATATGAAATTTTCATGGTTTACAAGGTAGCGAAATTTTTCAATAACAGGCGTTACACTAAGTGTTTGTATCATTTTTTTAGCATCAGTTAAATCAATTTGATACTCATATTCATCACGGCTAATACCAATCTCTAAACTTTTAATATTTAATTTAGCAATATCACCTTCAATGCGAATTCTAATAGAGCTTTTAGAACCGCCTTTTTCTATATCTTGTAAATATGCTTGTGTAAAATATGTTTTTTTATGAGCTAATTTTTTCCACGATAAATCATTTACTAAAAATTTTCGTTCTATTTCTCTGGCCATTTAAAAACTCCTGTTGATAAGTATCTGTCTCCTCTATCACAAACTATGGTGACTATCACCGCATTTTCAACTTCTTGAGCAATTTGTATGGCTGCTGCTATAGCTCCGCCTGATGATACTCCTGCAAAAATACCTTCTTTGCTTGCTAAACTACGCATAGTTTTTTCTGCTGTTTGTTGCCCCATATCAATAGTTTTATCAACTCTTTTATCATCATATATTTTTGGCAAGTATTCTTTTGGCCAACGCCTAATACCTGGTATTGCTGCCCCCTCTTCTGGCTGCACACCTATTATTTGTATATTAGGGTTTTGTTCTTTTAAATACATAGAACAACCCATAATAGTACCTGTTGTACCCATCGTACTAACAAAGTGGGTTATTTTACCTTTGGTATCTTGCCAGATTTCTGGGGCTGTTGTTAAATAATGAGCCATAGGATTATCTGGGTTGGCAAATTGATCTAACACAAAACCTTTAGCATCTTTTTGCATTTGTAAGGCTAAATCTCTTGCACCTTCCATACCTTGTTCTTTAGTTACTTCTATTAATTCTGCACCATAAGCCGCCATAGATGCTTTACGCTCCATTGACATATTACTAGGCATAATTAACTTTATTTTATAACCCATCATCGCAGCTGCCATAGCTAGGGCTATACCCGTATTGCCACTAGTGGCTTCAATTAAGGTATCGCCTTTTTTAATATCTCCACGTAATTGTGCTTGTTGTATCATATTAAGAGCAGGCCTATCCTTAACTGAACCTGCTGGGTTATTACCTTCTAATTTAGCGTAGATTACACTATTTGTTGTATTATTAAATATACGCTGAATTTGTACTAAAGGTGTATTACCTACTGTATCCATTAAGGTTTTCATAGAGATAAGTATATTCCAATTGATATTAAAAATGGTGTAAGTAAAGTTAGCATAACGCCTAAGCCCATTGCTAAATTTAATTTACTTTTATCGGTTTTACTTTTATATACGGCTATTAATAAAGGTATAGATATTAATAATGCTAAAAGACTAATTAATGCCATTGTAGGTAATATTTGTAAAACCAATAATAGTATTAAAATAGAAAAAGCAAAAAACCAATTTACAAAATAAATATTTATTCCGGCACTAAGACCATACTTATGTAAAAAATTATATCTACCAACTTTTTTATCCGCTTTAATATCTGGGACTTGGTTTAATAACAGTAAATTATTAACTAAAAAGAACACAATTAGCGAAATTAAAAATATTGCAGAATTATACTCTCCTGTTAAAACAAAATAAGCACCATTAATCATTAAAGGCCCAAAGGCGAAGCCCGCAGAAAATAAACATAATACTGGGTAGCGAGTTATCCAAGGGGTATAAGATAAGATAATTATTACCCCTAAAATACCAATAGGTAAAAGCCCCCAGCCTCTTAAGTAGATAAAAAACATACCTATACTTATAACGATACCAAGCAGTAAATAGCCAATTAAAGCAACCTTTTCTGCTGCTTGTGGATTGTTTGGTAAGCTACCACTACCACCACTAAATGGGGTTCGATTAGTGATTAAATCTAAACCAGAGTTAAAATCTTCATATTCATTAAGCATATTTACACTAGTATGGGCAAATATAGCACCTATTAAAACTAAAAAAAAGATGCCTGTATTCCAGTAAATATTATTAAATTCAGCCCATGCCAATGCTAGTAATATACTTGTTATTGTTAATATTAAAAATTGTGGTCGTGTTGTGCCAATTATGGTTTTTAACATTTTATTCCTTAATAACCAGCGTTGCATCATTGTATTTATCAAGACGATAGTACCACCCTTTCAACCATCTTTGTTCATTTTGATATTTAGGGGCTAGCTGAGTTCTTCTGGTTAATACAAATTTTGCTGATTTAATAAAGTCATCTAAATAACTTAAACCTTCTTTTTGCTCAGGCATTGCTAAAACCACATCAATTAAACCCCAGCCTACAGCATTACCATTTTTATAATATACTTCTAAAGTATTATTACCTAAGCCTTTAAAATTAGCGTAATCAATTATTGCAAATAAACCAGCAGGTTGTGCAATAATTTTATTTAACTTATATTTAAACATTTCTAATTGTTTTTTAGGTAGGCTTTGTTTAGCTAAATTTAATTGCTCTAAAAAACGTATATAAATAAATTCTGCTTGTAAGTGTTTAGTTTGCCCCAACCATTGCCTAAGTAGCGTTAATTCTGCATTATTAAACTCTTGATAAAATTGTTGTTTATTTTGCCAAGGTAAAGTAAATGGTGATAAAGTTATTAACCAATTGGGGGGATCACTTTTTTTAGATAAAAAAGTTACTAATTCAGGAAAAGTTTCTTTGAATGGTTTATTAGAGTTTTCAGGCAACCAGATGAAATGCCCTATACCAAATGAAGGAAAACTTTCATTTTCGCTCCAGTAAGTCAAAAACTCTTCTTTAGCAGCAGTTTCATTTAATTCTATTTTTTGCGCTAATTGTTGTAGTTGCTTCATAGTTAAATAATTAGGTAAAGAAGCCGCAAATACTGGTTTTGCTATTAAAGAAACTAATAAAACAATTATTAAAAAAAAGAATAAGTTATTTAATTTTACTTGCCAAATAGCCATTAACATTACCTAACATTGCTGTAAATATATCAATAAATTCAGGCACTACTGATGTTTTAACACAATCCATAGTAAGTAAATTATTTGACCATGCTTGTATTTTTGGGGTATTATTTAAATATTCTATATCACAAAGTTGCTTTAAAACATTGATACGCATAAACATTGGGGCGTAGGATGCATCTATTAAAGCAAAGCTTTCATCATTAAAAAACTTACTGCCAGAATGGACGTTTTCTAATTGTGATAATTTAGTTAGCATTGGCTTATAGGCTTTATTAAAGCTCTCTTCATCTTTAGCTTGCGTCATTTTAAACATTAATTCATTTAATTCGCCAGCAAATGCTATCCATGCTCTATTTTTAGCTTTTAGTAAAATATCTGTTGGGTGTAATGATGGTAGGCTAATTTCATCTACATATTCTTGAATAACTGATGATTCAAATAATACTTCTTCTGCTACTTTTAACACTGGTACTTTACCAAGTGGCGATATTTTTTTAAACCAAGCAGGTGGATCCATTAAATTAATATAGGTAATATCAAACTCTACATTTTTTTTATTTAATGTAATTACCGCTCTTTGTACAAATGGACAAAGTTTAAAACTAATTAATTCTAATTTATTTGACATGTTTTTTCCTTGTGGTTTAACCTAAATTCTGCAAGTGCTTGCAGGATTTAGGTTAAATTTTATTATTAAGAACTAGCTCTTCAAACTTTTGTAATAGTGTTGGTTTATCTTCTATTTTATCTGGGTCTATAATAATACAATCAATTGGGCAAACACTCAAGCAAGTTGGCTCATCGTAAAAGCCTACACATTCAGTACATAAACCTGTGTTTATTTCATAAACTTTAGCACCATAACTAATTGCTAAATTTGGGCATTCTGGTTCGCACATATCACAATTAATACAGTTATCTAAAATCTTAAGGGCCATTGTAAATTATCTTCAAGCAGACTTTTTAGCTGCTTTATCTCTAGTAAGATCTCCACCCCATGCTTCATTACGCATTATTAGAGCAAACTGTAAAAATTTAAAGTCTGTTTCTATAAAGGGGTTAGGGATTCTGGCTATCCAACCTGATCCTAAAGCCGCATCAATATCTTTATTATGTTTATCTTTCATTTGCTCTAAAATTAAAGTTACATTACCATTTGGAGACATGATTTCAAGAGTATCACCAATACAAAATTTATTTTTAACATCTATTTCTAAAAAACTTTTTTGCTCTATTTCTAAAACGCCAATGACTTCACCTACAAATCGTTGCCTATCTGATTTAGAAACCCCATATTCATAATTTTGATATTCAGAATGAACATGACGGCGTAAAAAACCTTCGGTATAGCCGCGGCTAGCAAGGCTTTCTAAATCAAGCATTAAATTTTGGTCAAATTCTTTACCAGCTGCCGCATCGTCTATCGCCTTACGATATACTTGAGCGGTTCTTGCTACATAAAAGTGTGATTTGGTTCTTCCTTCTATTTTTAAAGAACTAACCCCCATTTTTACTAAATCTGGAATTAACTCAACCGCTCTTAAATCTTTTGAGTTCATAATATAAGTACCATGCTCGTCTTCAAAGGCTGGCATATATTCTCCAGGTCGCCCTTCTTCTTCTAATAACATTACCATATCTGTAGTTTGCCCAACACCTAAGGTTGGTTCGGGTTTATTTGCGGTAGTGGTTAAATCCGTAATTTGTGCTACTTGTTTTATAGGTACGCCTACTATATCGCCAGTTTCATCTTCTTTAGCTTCATAGGTTTTATAATTCCATCTACAAGCATTGGTACAAGTACCTTGGTTAGAATCTCGCTTATTAATATAACCAGAAAGCAGGCATCTACCTGAATATGCCATACATAAAGCACCATGCACAAATACTTCTAGTTCCATTTCTGGTACAGCTTGAGCAATTTCTTGTATTTCTTTTACCGATAACTCTCGTGAAAGTACTACTCTGGTAATACCTTGATCATACCAAAATTTTACTGTAGCCCAATTTACTGCATTTGACTGTACAGATAAATGTATTTCTTGCTCTGGATATTCGGCTCTAACCATAGAAATTAAACCTGGGTCTGACATAATTAAAGCATCGGGTTTCATCGCTATTATTGGTGCTATATCTCGCATATAGGTTTTTATTTTGCCATTATGAGCGGCAATATTACTAACTACATAAAATTTTTTACCAAGTTCATGAGCTCGTTTAATGCCTCTTGCTAAGTGGTCTTCATCAAATTCATTATTGCGTACTCGTAAACTATAACGTGGTTGCCCAGCATACACAGCATCTGCACCGTATGCAAAAGCAAACTCCATATTTTTGAAAGTTCCTGCAGGAGAAAGCAGTTCAGATTTAAAGCCTTGTTTTTGCAATATATCTGATGCTAAATTGTGTTTGGAGAAGCTATCTGCTTTCAAGGCAAATCCCTGTTTGAAAAATTAGTAGCTAGCTATTTTAACCTATTTTATAT
>CAZJWQ010000067.1:0-7008 GCA_964549645.1 uncultured Piscirickettsiaceae bacterium
TAAGCAATCCAATCATTAGATTTTTTATTAGTTTTTTTAGGTTCTTTAGGGCTAAATTTATAACAAGGCTTACCTGAGTTTTCAAATACAACCACGCTCGGTAGCCTTTCAGTTTTAAAGCCGTACGCACGGCAAGCTCTTGGGTGATGTTTTTCCCATGTTATATGGAAATGTTTGCATTTAAAACAATCAATAGGTTTATTCATATTTAATAAAACTGTGTTAATATTAGAAACAATTTTTGATAATTATATTATAAGGGATGAAGATGAGCAAAATAGGTCTTTTTTATGGTACAGATACAGGCAATACAGAGCGTGTTGCTGATATGATTAAAGATAAAATAGGGGCAGAACTTGTTGAGGTTCATGATGTGGCTTCAGTAAAAGTTGAAGACTTTGCCAAATATGACAAGTTAATTTTAGGTCACCCTACCTGGTACTATGGAGAGCTACAAAGTAGCTGGGAAGATTTTTGGGAAGATTTTAAAACTATAGATTTTACTGGTAAACAAGTTGCCTGTTTTGGTTTAGGTGATCAAGCCGATTATTCAGAATATTTTTTAGATGCAATGGGCTTTATGCACGACATAGTTCTTGAAAATGGTGGAACTCCTGCTGGCTATATGTCATCAGAAAGTTTTGAGTGGGACGAATCACAAGCATTAACTGAAGATGAAGAGTTTTTTGTAGGGCTAGCTATTGATGAAGACCAGCAGCCAGAATTAACTGAGGCTCGTATAGACCAGTGGGTTGAGCAAATTAGAGAAGAAATGTCTTTTTAATAAAAAGATTTATATTAAATATAACTACTTGCTGAGTAGTTACAATATTATCAATAAAGACTTAAGCCACTTATGCCTAAAGATTTATTAAAAACCTCTTTTTATGCTTTACATAAACTTGCAGGTGCTAAATTTGTACCTTTTGCAGGTTTTTCTATGCCAGTGCAATATACAATAGGCATTAAACAAGAGCATTTACATACTAGAAGCCAAGCAGGTTTGTTTGATGTATCCCATATGGGGCAAATTATTATTACAGGTGATAATTGTGCTAAAGAATTAGAAGCTCTTGTGCCAGTTGATATTATTTATTTACCTTCAATGAAACAAAAATATGCTTTATTTACTAATGAGCAAGGGGGCGTTTTAGATGATTTAATGGTTGCTAAAATATCTGCTAATAAATTGTTTTTAGTGGTTAATGCAGGTTGTAAAGAAGCAGATTTAAAACACTTACAAGATAGCTTACCAACTTGTAAAGTAGAAATGTTGTTAGATAAATCTTTGCTAGCCTTGCAAGGGCCTAAGGCAAGAGCCATAATGGCTAAGGTTTCTATTGAAGCTGCAAAAATGGTATTTATGGATGTAGCTAATTTATCTTTAAATGGTATTAAGTGCCTAGTAACTTGCTCTGGTTATACAGGTGAAGATGGTTATGAAATTTCGGTAGCTAATGATCAAGCAGAAGAATTAGCAAAATATTTGTTATCATTCACCGATGTCGAGTGGGTTGGCTTGGGAGCAAGAGATTCTTTAAGGTTAGAAGCGGGGCTGTGTTTATATAGTAATGAATTAAATGCTAAGATAACTCCTATAGAAGCCAGTTTAAATTGGGCTATTTCAAAAAGCAGGCGGGTTGATGGTGTTCGTGCAGGTGGTTTTATTGGTGCTGATATTATTTTATCGCAAATGCAAAATGGTACAGAATATAAAAGGGTCGGCTTGCAACCCTTAGGCAAAGCCCCTGTTAGAGATGGTGCTATATTAGTTAATACAAATGGTGAAAATATTGGCGTAGTAACTAGTGGTGGTTATAGCCCAACTTTAGCTAAGCCAATTGCTATAGGTAGGTTAAAGCAACCGTTTACAAGTTTAGATACTAAAGTTTTTGCTTTAGTGCGCAATAAACAAATAGTAA
This sequence comes from uncultured Piscirickettsiaceae bacterium, assembly GCA_964549645.1. Classification (GTDB taxonomy): domain Bacteria; phylum Pseudomonadota; class Gammaproteobacteria; order Thiomicrospirales; family Thiomicrospiraceae; genus Hydrogenovibrio. Next base: position 1,923 of record CAZJWQ010000067.1, read on the forward strand.
TGCAAGTGGTAAAATTACCTTTTGTTAAGCAAAATTATTATAGAAATGTATAGGGTGGTGTGTAGATGTTAAGTTTTTCAGAAGAGCATGAATGGGTATATTTAGTTGGTGATGATGAAGTAACTATTGGTATTACTGATTTTGCTCAACAACAATTAGGTGATTTAGTTTATATAGAACTACCTGAAGCAGGCGTAGAAATAGAAAAAGGTGAATCAATAGGTGTAATTGAATCGGTAAAAGCGGCTTCTGATTTTATTGCACCAGTTTCAGGTACTATTATTTATGCTAATGAAGAGCTAGAAGATCAACCTGAATTGGTTAATGAAGATGCTATGAAAATTTGGATAATTAAAGTTAAATTAGCAGATAAATCACAATTAGATGATTTAATGACAGAGAAACAATATCAAGACTATACTCTAACCCCCGAATAAACATATGACAAAATTACAAAAATTATTTGATAAAAATAGCTTTATTGCAAGGCACAATGGCTCATCTAACAACCAACAACTTGCAATGCTTGAAAGCCTAGGTTTTAGCTCTTTAGAACAGTTGCTAGATAAAGTTATACCTAAAGCAATTGCTCGAGATGACCACTTAAATATTGCCGAAGGCTTATCTGAACATGAAGCTTTAGATAAATTAAAGTCAATTTCGCAAAAAAATAAATTATTAAAATCTTTTATAGGTTTGGGTTATTACAACACCCATACTCCACCTGTTATTCAACGTAATATCTTAGAAAACCCTGCTTGGTATACTGCTTATACTCCGTATCAAGCAGAAATTTCGCAAGGCAGAATGGAGGCAATGCTTAATTTTCAAACTATGATTACCAACTTAACAGGTATGGAATTAGCCAATGCATCTCTGTTAGATGAAGCCACTGCTTGCGCCGAAGCTATGACCCTTTGCCAAAGAATGAGCAAATCAAAAGGCAATGTATTTTTTATTGATGAAAATTGTCATCCACAAAATATTGAAGTAGTACAAAATCGTGCTAATCCCCGTGATAACCCATTAGGGATAAAAATTATTGTTGGTAACCCCGTTACCGAAAACTTAGCTGATTATGATTTATTTGGTATTTTATTACAGTACCCAGGTAGTAATGGTCAAATAACAGATTTTAGTGAAGTCATTAACTTGGTCCATAGCAAAAAAGCCTTAGTGAGTATGGCAACTGATTTATTAGCCTTAACCCTATTAAAAACTCCAGCAGAATTAGGGGCAGATGTTGTAATAGGAAACTCCCAAAGATTTGGTGTGCCATTAGGTTATGGTGGGCCGCACGCTGCATTTATGGCAACTAAAAATAGTTTTAAACGTTCTATGCCAGGTAGGTTAATTGGTATGTCGATAGATTCACAAGGCAACCCTGCTTTAAGGTTAGCATTGCAAACTAGAGAGCAGCATATTCGCCGTGAAAAAGCTACTAGCAATATCTGCACAGCACAAGCATTATTAGCGGTAATGGCAGGTATGTTTGCTGTTTATCATGGCGAAGAAGGCTTAAAGAAGATTGCTAATAGAGTTACGCAATTAACCCATTTGTTTAAAAAAGGTTTAGAAAAAGTTAATTTAGAGCTTGTAACAAACAATGTTTTTGACACAGTTACTATTAAAGTAAATAATGCAGAAGAAATTTTATACAGAGCTATTTATGCAGGTTATAACTTGCATAAAGTAGATGAAACTACTATTTCTGTAGCCTTTGATGAAACAACTAACCTAGCTGATTTATTGGCATTATGGCAAGTGTTTAGAGTAGATTGTTTAGTCGCTGAAGATCTTTTTATAGAAAATGAAAATTCTATACCCAAACAATTAATAAGAAAATCAAAAATATTTAATGCCGAGGTATTCGAGCTTTATCATTCTGAAACCGAAATGATGCGTTATATGCGTTTTTTAGCTGATAAAGATTTAGCCCTTGATCGAGCTATGATTCCATTAGGCTCATGCACCATGAAGCTAAATGCCGCCGCAGAACTACAACCCATTTCATGGGCAGAATTTGCACAAATTCATCCATTTGTGCCTTTAGATCAGGTAGATGGTTACCAGCAGATGATTAGCGAACTAGAACAAATGTTATGTGAAGCAACAGGTTATGATGCAGTATCATTACAGCCTAATTCGGGTGCTCAAGGCGAATATGCAGGTTTATTGGCAATAAATGCTTACCATAAAGATAATGGCGAACAAAATAGAAATGTTTGTTTAATACCAGCATCTGCACACGGTACTAACCCTGCCTCTGCTAATATGGCGGGGCTTAAAGTTGTAGTGGTTAAAACCACTGAACAGGGTGATATAGACCTCATAGATTTAACTGCAAAGTGCGAAAAACATGCCCAAAATTTAAATTCAATAATGATTACCTACCCATCTACACACGGAGTATTTGAAGAAAATATAACTCAAGTGTGTGATTTAGTGCATAAATTTGGTGGGCAGGTTTATATTGATGGGGCAAATATGAATGCCATGGTAGGAGTAGCATCGCCAGGTAAGTTTGGCGGTGACGTTTCTCACCTTAATTTACATAAAACATTTGCAATCCCACACGGTGGTGGTGGGCCAGGTGTTGGGCCAATTGGCGTTAAACAACATTTAGCTAAGTTTTTACCACAAACCCCAAAACAAAAGTCATCAGTAGGTTTAGTTTCTGCAGCCCCTTGGGGTTCGGCAGGAGTATTACCTATTAGTTGGATGTATATAACCATGATGGGCGGAAAAGGTTTATATAAAGCAACTGCTAATGCTATTTTAAATGCTAATTATATTGCTAAAAAACTAGCATCACATTACCCTATTTTATATACAGACTCAAAAGGTATGGTGGCTCATGAGTGTATTATTGATTTAAGACCTATTAAAGAAGCAACAGGTATTAGCGTTGATGATGTAGCAAAACGCTTAATAGATTATGGTTTTCATGCCCCAACCATGTCATTTCCAGTGCCAGGTACTTTAATGATAGAGCCAACAGAATCAGAATCTAAAGCAGAAATAGATAGGTTTTGTGATGCAATGATAGCAATTAAAGTAGAAATTAATAAAGTGGCAGATGGAACATGGCAAGAACAACAAAGCCCCTTACGAAATGCTCCGCATACTGCTTATATGGCAAGTGCTAATAAATGGCAATTTGCCTATAGCCGAGAAGAAGCAGCTTTTCCTGTAGAATCTTTAAAGCATAATAAATATTGGGCTCCTGTCTCAAGGGTAGATAATGTTTATGGTGATCGTAACTTAATTTGCTCTTGTCCAAGTATCGAAAGCTATCAAGAGGATGGTTCATGAAACAATCAATAGTAATGAGTGTACTTGGTGATGATACTTCAGGTTTGGTTGAATCTTTGTCAAGCATAATAGTGCAACACCAAGGCGAATGGGTTGAAAGTAAAATGGCTCATCTTTCAGGTAAATTTGCAGGTATTTTACGTATTAATTTACCGCCTGAAAAAGTAGCTGAATTTACTAAAAATATACAACAAGCTCAGTTAGGTTTGCAGATATCACTTGAGCAAGTAAAGTTGCAAAAAACTACCATAAAAACCAGCTTATATTCCCTAGACCTAATCGGGCAAGATCAAGTAGGTATTGTAAATAAATTATCTAGTGCATTATCTAAAATAAATGTAAATGTTGAAGAATTATGTACTGAAATTGTTGATGCTTCTATGTCAGGTGAGCATTTATTTAAAGCTAAAGCAGTTTTAGCCGTACCTGTAGCAACAGATATAGAACATTTAGAAGACGAATTAAATAAAATAGCCGATGAGCTTATATTAGACCTTGTAATAGAGAAAATGTAAATTATGTTAGACCTAAAATTATTAAGAACAGATATAGAAACTATTGCCACAAAGTTAAAAACCCGAGGCTTTGAGTTAAATGTGGCAGAAATAAAAGAGTTAGAGCAACAAAGAAAACAATTACAAGTTAGTTCTGAGCAACTACAAGCCCAAAGAAATAGTAAATCTAAGAATATCGGTAAAGCCAAAGCACAAGGGCAAGACATAAAACTTTTATTAGCAGAAGTTGCTGATTTGGGCGATAAGCTAAAATTAGCAGAAGCTTCTAGTAGTGAAGTAATCGTTAAATTAGCAGATATTCAAGCAGGTATTCCAAATATCCCTCATCAATCAACCCCTTTTGGTAGTGGCGAAGCAGATAATATAGAAGTTAGAAAGATTGGGGAGCCAAGCCAATTAAATTTTATAGCTAAAGATCATGTAGAGCTTGGACAAGCAAAAGGTTGGTATGATAATGATGCTGCCATAAAAATCACTTCAGCTCGTTTTTCTGTACTAAAAGGCCCTATGGCAAAGCTACAAAGAGCCTTAATTCAATTTATGTTAGATGTTCACGATAAAGCTGGTTTTGAAGAAGTTTACGTACCATTTATAGTAAATCAAAAAAGTTTATATGGCACAGGGCAATTACCAAAATTTGAAGCAGATCTGTATAAAATATCTAAAAATGCGCAGCATGATACCAATGACCGAGATTTATACTTAATTCCTACCGGAGAAGTACCAATAACTAATATTTATCGGGACGAAATAATAGATACCAATGATTTACCAATAAAAATGACTGGGCATACCCCATGTTTTAGATCAGAAGCAGGTTCATATGGACGGGATACCAAAGGTTTAATAAGACAGCACCAATTTGAAAAAGTAGAAATGGTAGTCTTAACCAAAGCAGAAAATTCATTAGACATGCTTGAAGAGCTAACTAAGCAAGCAGAGTTAATATTGCAAAAATTAGAACTACCTTATAGGGTGATGTCATTATGTACAGGGGATATAGGTTTTTCAGCCTCTAAAACCTATGATTTAGAAGTTTGGCTACCTGGGCAACAAGCATATAGAGAAATATCATCTATTTCAAGTTTTGAAGATTTTCAAGCAAGAAGGATGAAAATACGCCACAGAACAGGGCAAGAAAAACCCCAACTAATCCATACTTTAAATGGTTCAGCTTTAGCAGTAGGCAGAACCCTAGTAGCTATTTTAGAAAATTATCAAAATGAAGATGGTAGTATAAATATCCCAACCATATT
>CAZJWQ010000068.1:0-6971 GCA_964549645.1 uncultured Piscirickettsiaceae bacterium
AATTAGGAGATATTGTATTTTTTTAAAATTAATAAGGTGTTTGTTTAATGTTTAGTAAACTTATAGGGTTATTTTCTAACGATTTATCTATTGATTTAGGAACCGCTAATACTCTGATTTATGTAAGAGGTAAAGGTATGGTTTTAGATGAGCCTTCAGTGGTCTCTATTAGAACTAGTTATAAAGGATCTAATTCTCGCTCAATAGTTGCCGTTGGTGAAGAGGCTAAACTTATGTTAGGTAAAGAAAACCAAAACATAGTAGCAATTAGACCTTTAAAAGATGGTGTTATAGCGGACTTTGAAGTTACTGAAAAAATGTTACAGCACTTTATTCGTAAAGTACATTCAGCTAAGTTTTTCAACCCTAGCCCAAGGGTATTAGTTTGTGTGCCTTGTGGCTCAACGCAAGTAGAAAGAAGAGCTATTAGAGAGTCTACAACAGGGGCAGGGGCTAGAGAAGTTTATTTAATAGACGAGCCTATGGCAGCAGCTATAGGTGCCGGCATGCCTGTTAGTGAAGCTAAAGGTTCAATGGTTGTGGATATTGGTGGAGGAACAACTGAGGTTGCTACTATATCTTTAAATGGTATTGTGTGGTCTGATTCTGTTAAAGTTGGTGGTGATAAATTTGATGATGCAATAATTAAGTATGTTCGCCGTAATTATGGCATGATTATTGGTGAGGCAACCGCAGAAAGAATTAAAAAAGAAATTGGTACTGCTTACCATGAAATAGAACCAGAGAGCATAGAGGTGCACGGTAGTAATATAGCAGAAGCGGTACCAAGAAAATTTACTTTAAATAGTAATGAAGTGTTAGAAGCCTTAAAAGAACCATTATCAACCATAGTTGGCGCAGTAAGAACAGCACTAGAAAATACTCCACCAGAACTTGGTGCTGATATTGCTGAACAGGGTATTGTATTAACAGGTGGTGGGGCTTTATTAAGAAATTTAAGCGTTCTTTTATCTGAAGAAACTGGTATACCTGTAATAGTAGCTGACGACCCTTTAACTTGTGTGGCAAGAGGCGGTGGCAGGGCTTTAGAAATGATGGATGAAAAAGGTCTTGATTTATTTTCTTTCGATTAATTAGAAAGCTTTAGCTACCGAAGATTTCTAAATATGATATTAGTGTGTTTTTTGAAAAGACTATACCTTTCAAATGCTCGCACCATTATTCATGCTTCTATGCAGAGGCTGAAAATTAACACTAAAATTTAAGAGGTTTTGCTATTAATCTAACATTTGCAACATCACATAAGGAAGGGATACAATTTATTCTTTTTTTTGTTTTATGTATTAGTTTGATGCTGGTAGATCATTATAGTTCTTTATTAGGCAATGTAAGAAGCTTATTAGTGACTACAGTGGAACCGATTGCAAAAATATCGGCAATTCCTTTTAATGCTTATCGTTACTTGCAACAAGACTTTAAAAGTCTTGAGTTGTTAAAAAAGCTAAAAAATGATTTAGAAACTGAAAATTTTTTATTACAAGCCAAACAACAGCGATTTAACCAGCTTGAATTAGAGATTTTAAGGCTTAATAATTTACTTGGTAAAGCCAGCCAACTAACTGCTGTTGATGTACAACTAGCTAATATTTTGCACTATAATATATCAGAATATGCTAATTTTGTTACTATAAATAAAGGCCATTTAGATGGCGTTAGAAACAAGCAAGCTGTTATTGATGACCGCGGGTTGCTTGGTATCGTCACTATAACAACACCAACAACAGCAAGAGTTCAATTAATAATAGATACAGAAATACAAGTACCAGTACGAGTGCAACGAACAGGGCAAAGAGGTATTGTTAAAGGTTTTAGCAACAACCAGCTTTATCTACAATTTATTCCACAAGGTAGCTCTGTAGAAATAGGTGATATACTTGTAACATCGGGGTTAGCAAATGTTTATTTACCAGGGCAGCCTGTAGCCACCTTAACACAGATTAAAGAGTTAAAAGGACAACCTAATTTAAAAATTTTAGCTACGCCTGTTGCTAAAATAATGTATGCAGAAAAAGTGTTAGTTTTGTCTAGTCCTGCTTATAAAAGTAGTAGTAATTAAATGAGACCTTTGCACGAGATTAATCATGATTAAAAATGGCTATATTTCACCCTCTTTTGCCTAAAAAAACACGCAATAGCTGGCTATTACGCTTATTTTTTAAGCAAAACAGGATAAAATCTATCTAATTTTTACTTCGCGATTAACTCGTGCAAAGGTCTCAAATGAGTAATAAAGTTTATATCTTACAATTTAAACAAGTAAAGTGGTTGCTGATTATAAGCTATCTAATTGCTTTTATTATTGATAACGCTTTGCATATTAGTTTTAATATTAATTTATTTCCATCAATTATATTGCTAGTGTTAATTTTTTGGGTAGTGCAATTAACTGCAAGCAATCATTATTTCACCGCCTTTATTATAGGGATATTTACCGATATAAGCATGAATACTATGTTAGGAGTTCATTCTCTTATGTTTATAATAATTGTTTTTCTTATGTTGAGAGTTAGGCGTGGTTTTAATAATTATCCTACTTGGCAAAAGACTATGATAGTTGTTTTTTACTTGTTTCTTGTACAAATATTTAGTTGGTTTATATTACAACCTAATCTAGTAGAAGAGTTTGCTTATTATTACTGGTTATCCCCTTTATTAGCTATTCTTATATGGCCAATTTTGTATAAAATAATGAGCTTCTTAACTGATAGAACAGTATTTAATTGATTTAATATGTCGTATCAAAATCGCCAAAATTCTCAAGAAGAACGAAATAGACAAAAAAAAATATTTCGTTTACGTGTGTATGTAGCTATATTTTTTACTATTAGCTTGTTTTTAGTATTAATAGGGCGTATGGCTTATTTACAATTAACTAATTTCCAGCATTTTTATGCTATGTCTGATGATAATAGAATCTCTACTATTGCTACAACCCCTACTAGAGGCAGAATCTATGATAGAAACCATGTGATATTAGCTGAGAATAAACCTGTTTTTGTTTTATCTTTTATTAGAAATGAATTAGAAGATATTCCAAAAACTTTGCAAGCAATAAAAGAGCTATTACCAAATATTCCACAAAGTAGGTTAGACTCTTTTTACCCAAGAATAAGAGCCTTTAATAGATATAGACCTTTAAACTTTCTTCATACTTTATCAGAAGAAGAAGCAGCTATATTTGCAGTACACAATTATAAGTTTCCTGGGGTAAACCTAACATCAAGATTACAAAGATATTATCCTTTCAGTAACTATGCAGTTCATGTATTAGGTTATGTAGGTAGAATAAATCAAGCAGAATTAGCAACTTTAGACCCTAAGATTTATAGGGGTATTAATGTAATAGGCAGGTTAGGTATTGAGCAACAATACGAAGATATACTAAGAGGTAAATCTGGAGTACAACAAATAGAAACTAATGCTAGAGGTAAAATTGTTCGTAAGCTTGATAAAATTCCTGCAATTGCAGGGCAAGATATACAACTTACTATAGATATAAGGCTACAACAGTTTATAGAAAATCGTTTAGGTGACGCAAGGGGAGCGGTTATTGTAACTGTGCCTAATACAGGTGAAATACTGGCTTTTGTTAGCACGCCTACATATGACCCAAATTTATTTATTCGTGGTATTAGCCATAAAGACTTTAATGCCTTATTGAATGACCCTAATAAACCTTTAGTAAATAGAGCTTTAAGCGGGCAGTATCCACCTGCTTCAGTTATAAAACCTTTTATTGGATTAGGTGCTTTAGAAAAAAACATTATACCTTTTTATAAACAAATTTTTGACCCAGGTTATTTTTTATTTAAAGGACATAGATTTAGAAATTGGAAAAGAACTGGTTTTGGTTATGTAGATATGGAAAGGTCGATAATAGTATCTTGTGATACTTATTTTTACCAGTTAGGTCTAAGAATGGGTATAGACGCTATACATGACTATCTATATCCTTTTGGTTTTGGGCGTAGAACAGGTATTGACTTACGTGGGGAGGCTGTAGGAATTTTACCATCTAAACAATGGAAAAGAGATACTAAGGGTAAGCCATGGGTTAAAGGGCAAACAATTATTGCGGCTATAGGGCAAGGTTATTTTTTATCGACCCCTTTACAAATGGTAAAAGCAACCTCTATTTTGGCTAATCGTGGTACAATTATAACTCCACACCTGCTTAAAGGTAAAATACTAGCAGAAGAGCAAATTCCTATTGTGAGTATTAGAAATTGGGAGAGAATTATTATCTCAATGGATAAGGTGTTAACAGGTAGAGAAGGCACAGGTAGGGGAGATGGGGCTAGGCTTAATCATGAAATGGCTGGTAAAACAGGCACTGCACAAGTTTTTAGCATACCTCAAGGTGAAGTATTTGATGAAGAAAATGTTAAAGACAGATTACGTAATCATTCATTATTTGTAGGTTTTGCTCCAATAAACAGACCAGAGATAGCGGTGGTGGTTATTATTGAAAATGCTCATACTAGAGCGGTTCCTATTGCCGTTGATATAGTAAACTTTTACTTAGATAAAAAGTTATGAAAATAAGTCTTCCTAATGTTAAACAAGCATATCGTAAAAACACAGGGATATTAAATAGATTGCACCTTGATGGTTGGTTATTAATAGGTGTGTTTTTATTAATTTTAATTTCTAGCTTAACTATATATAGTGCATCAGATAGCGAAGTTATTCTTAAACAACACTTAATAAGAGCAGGTGTGGCTTTTGTATTGTTGATATTATTTGCTCAGATACCACCAAATTTAATTAAAGCCTATGTGCCTTGGTTATTTTTAATAGCAATAGGTATGTTAATTGCGGTAGATTTATTTGGTGAGACAGTTAAAGGGGCACAACGATGGTTAGATGTCGGTTTTACACGTATTCAGCCATCAGAAATAATGAAACTAGTGCTACCCATGACCATTGCATGGTTGTTTGCGTACAATACTTTACCACCCCCAAAATTAAAAATTATACTAGCTATAATTATTGTTTTGTTTACCGCAGGTTTAATCGCTGCACAACCAGACTTGGGTACCGCACTTTTGATAGCATTAAGTGGTTTATTCGTTATATTCTTTGCAGGTTTATCATGGAAGTGGATAGTTTCAGTGTTTGTACTAATGTTGGCAAGTGCTCCACTTATATGGCAGTTTTATATGCTTGAATACCAAAAACAAAGAGTATTAACTTTTTTAAACCCAGAATCTGACCCCTTTGGTAGTGGTTACCAAATAATTCAATCTAAAATAGCTATAGGTTCAGGTGGGCTAGAAGGTAAGGGACATATGGAAGGAACCCAAGCTTATTTAGATTTTTTGCCAGAATCTACTACAGATTTTATTTTTGCAGTTTTCGCAGAAGAATTTGGTTTTATTGGAGTATTAATATTACTATTAATATATGCATTAATAGTAATTAGAGGGTTGTACATAGCTGCTAAAGCTAAGGATAATTTTACCAGGTTAGTTGCTGCTAGTTTGAGCATGACATTATTTATATATGTTTTTATAAACATAGGAATGGTCAGTGGTATTTTACCAGTAGTAGGTGTACCTTTACCGTTAATTAGTTATGGAGGTAGTTCGATGGTAACAATCATGATTAGTTTTGGTGTTTTAATGTCAATACATACCCATAAAGGGCTATTAAAAACGTAACTTTTTAAAAACCCCCCCCTTAAATATGTTAAATTAGGCATTAATTTTAAATAAAGAACAAAATATAAATGCCTAAAATTTTACTAGCCTTGATTTTCCTATTCCTTTTTAATTCTATTTTAATGGCTAGCCCCATTTCTATACCTAGTATAGTGCCGTCTGCGCCTAGTTCTCCAGCTAATGCTTATGTGTTAAAAGATTTTCATAGCGGTAAAATAATCGCCGAACAAAATGCCGATAAAAGATTACAACCAGCTAGCCTTACTAAGATTATGACCGGTTTTGTTATAATGAATGAATTAAGAAGTGGCAATATACAAATGACAGATATGGTTACTATCTCTAAAAAAGCATGGAGAATGCCTGGTTCTAAAATGTTTATAGAAGTTGGTAAGCAAGTATCTGTTGAAGATTTAATAAAAGGTATGGTCATTCAGTCTGGTAATGATGCAAGTGTTGCCTTAGCTGAGCATGTAGCAGGCAGTGAAGAAGTTTTTGTAGAGTTAATGAATAGTTATGCCAAAAAGTTAGGTATGGATGCTACTAACTATATGAATGCCACAGGTTTACCACATAAAAATCACTATACAACCGCACGAGATCAATCTATATTGACTAGAGCTTTAATTAATACCTTTCCAGTAAAATATTATTGGTATTCTCAAAGGTCTTTTACTTTTAATGGCATTACACAGCATAATCGTAATAGATTATTGTGGCAAGATCCTTCAGTTGATGGTTTAAAAACAGGGCATACTAGTGCGTCTGGTTATAGCCTTGTCTCATCAGCAAAGCGTAATGACATGAGGCTTATTTCTGTTGTGTTAGGAACTAATACTGCAAAAAGTAGGGTGCAAGAAAGCCAAAAAATATTAAACTTTGGTTTTAGATTTTTTGAAACTCATAAACTATATAAATCTTTACAAAGATTAGATGATGCAAGGGTTTGGGAAGGTAAACAAGATATTGTTGGTTTAGGGTTAATGAATGATTTATATATAACTATACCTAGAGGGCAATATAAAAACTTAGTAATAGAAACAGTAATTCAACCAAATATTGTAGCTAAGATCTCTAAAAACCAAGTGCTTGGTGAATTACAGATATCTTTAAATAATAAAGTAATTGCTCAAGAACCTTTAGTTGCTTTAAATGAAGTTGAAGAAGGATCTTTTTTTAAAAAAATAATAGATCAAATTAGGCAACTATTCCAATCAATATTAAATTCATTAGGTTTATAGTAATTAGGTTTATAGTAAGAGGGTTTATAGCATGAAGCAAACTGTA
>CAZJWQ010000069.1:0-6852 GCA_964549645.1 uncultured Piscirickettsiaceae bacterium
CCTGCTGAATAACTTTTAACGGCATTAGCTTCTTCTTGAGCATCTTTGCTTTTAATTGATAAAGAAAGAGAACGATTTTTACGATCTACATTCATTACCTTAGCTTCAATAGTATCACCTACTTTTACTTCTTTAGTAGCATCTCTAGAACCGTCTACAATTTCTCCAGCTCTAATATAGCCTTCAACTTCTGGGGCTAAATCAATCACAGCACCTTTTTCATCTACTGATTTGACAGTTCCTGAAACTATGCTGTTTTTACCATTTATAGCAACATAATCACTAAATGGATCTTGCTCTAATTGCTTAAGACCTAAAGATATACGCTCACGACTAGGATCTATAGAAAGAATAATGGTATCTAACACATCACCTTTCTTAAATTGACGTACAGCTTCTTCGCCAGGCTGTGTCCAAGAAATATCGGTTAAATGTACAAGACCATCAATATTACCATCTAAACCTATAAATATACCGAAATCAGTAATAGATTTTATGCTACCAGAAATTTTATCACCTTTAGAATGGGTCGCTGAGAAGCCTTCCCAAGGGTTAACTGTGCATTGTTTGATAGATAAAGATATACGACGACGCTCTTGGTCTACATCTAAAATTTTCACTTTAGTTTCTTGACTTAAATGTACAACTTTAGATGGATGAATATTACGATTAGTCCAATCTAATTCAGAAGTATGTACCAAACCTTCAATGCCTGGTTCAATTTCAATAAAAGCACCATAGTCAGTAATATTAGCTACTTTACCCATAATTTCAGAGCCCATAGGATAACGAGAAATCATATCTTGCCATGGGTCGTCTAGTAATTGCTTCATGCCTAAAGATACACGATTTTTCTCTCTATCAAATTTAAGTATCTTAACTTTAATTTCATCACCAACTTGAATAATCTCTGATGGATGATTAACTCGTCTCCAAGCCATATCTGTAATATGTAACAGACCATCAATACCGCCAAGGTCAATAAATGCACCATAGTCAGTAAGATTTTTAACTATACCGTCAAGAGTAGCTCCTTCTTCCATGTTAGCAAGTAAGGCTTCACGCTCTACGGAGTTTTCAGCTTCAATAACTGCACGGCGTGAAACTACCACGTTGTTACGTTTACGATCTAATTTAACTAGCTTAAGGTCTACATTTTTACCTTCAAGGAAACCAAAATCACGAATAGGACGTACATCTACTAAAGATCCAGGTAAGAAACCACGAACTCCTTCTACATCAACAGTAAGACCACCTTTCACTTTACCAGTTATTAAACCTATTACAGTTTCATTTTCTTCAAGAGCTGTTTCAAGACGATCCCAAGTTTTAGCACGTTTTGCTTTTTCACGTGATAGACGAGTTTCACCAAAACCATCTTCAAGGGCTTCAAGGAAAACTTCTACTTGGTCACCAATAGCAACTTCTAATTCTCCAGCAGGAGTTAAAAATTGATTTCTTGGTATTGCTGATTCAGACTTCATGCCTGCATCAACTAAAACTGCTTCTTTATCAATAGCTACCACAGTACCTAAAATTAGAGAGCCAGTTTTAAATTTGTCTTGTTCAATAGATTGTTCAAATAGTTCAGCGAAAGATAATTCACTCATGGATATAGTTACCAAATGTTCTAGCCGTTTATTTTCTTCAAATGGGGGTATTGGAGAATAATCGGGTCAGTTAAATAAAAACAGCTTTCCCATAAGCTATTTATAAAAAAATTAGTTAAATAAGTATATAACTCTAATCCCTAAATAGAGAATAGGGCATAAAGACCTATTTTAAGATGCCTTTATCCCAAAGAGCTTGTTGTGCTAATTGGCAAACCTCTTTTATAGATAGTAAAGTTGTATCTATAATAATGGCATCATCGGCAGGAACTAAAGGAGACACAGATCTTGTTCGATCACGTTCATCTCTATCTTTTATATCTTTAGTTATTTGGTTAATGTTAGCATTAACCCCTTGATTTTGCAACTGCTTTATTCGTCTTTTTGCCCTTTCTCTAGCACTGGCAGTTAAAAACAGTTTAACTTTGGCATTGGGGAATACTACTGTACCCATGTCTCTACCATCTGCAACCAAGCCTTTTTTGGCTTGATAAAAATCTTTTTGCCGTGCAAGCAATGCTTCTCTAACTTCAGGTATTGCGGCTATTTTTGAAGCTATTGCGGCTGTATCTTCATTTCTTATATGCAATGTAACATCTTCATTTTTATACAAAATAGCTGTTGATTCAAATTTTACAGGTAATTGTATTGCTAAACTAACAAGTTTTTCTATTTCTGTTGTGGCTATCTTTTCTAGCACAGAGCCATAGGCTAAAGCACGATAAATAGCTCCACTATCTAACAATATAAAGCCTGTTGTATCACATAGCCATTGTGATATTGTACCTTTGCCAACACCACTAGGGCCATCTACTGTAATTATATTATCCATTTAATTTTCTTCTTCAGTGGTTAAATCTATACCTATTTTGTTAATTAATTCAACAAAAGTTGGGAATGATGTATTAACATTAGCACAATCATCAATAATTATTTCATGATTAGCATTCAAACCTGCCATTGCCATTGCCATTGATATTCTGTGGTCATGATGGCTTAATATCTTTGCATTTTGCTTAGTTTGTTGCCCACCAGTTATTATCATGCCGTCAGTTGTTGGTTTTGCATCTATGCCTAATGCATTTAAACCATCTGCCATCACTTGTATACGGTCAGATTCTTTTACTCTTAATTCTTCTGCCCCTGTTAAAACAGTTTTACCTAATGCACAAGATGCTGCTACAAATAATACTGGAAATTCATCTATGGCAAGTGGTACAAGCTCTTCTGGAATATTAATACCGGTTAATTTTGCTGATTTTACATGAATATCTGCAACAGGTTCGCCCCCTACTGTTGCTTGGTTTTTAAGGGTAATATTTGCACCCATTAATTTTAAAATATCTATTATGCCTGTTCTGGTTGGGTTAATACCTACATGTTCTATTATTAAATCTGCTTCTTTAGCAATTGTGGCAGCTACAATAAAGAAAGCTGCCGATGAAATATCTGATGGTACATCAATATTGCTAGCAATTAACTCTTTGCCTCCAGTAATACTGATTTTAGTTTTCATATCATCTAGCTTTTCAGAGATTACTTTGTAGCCAAAGCCGTTGAGCATTTTTTCTGTATGGTCTCTGGTTGGTGCAGGCTCGACTACTGTAGTAGTTCCTTGTGCATATAGACCTGCAAATAAAACAGCTGATTTAACTTGGGCACTTGCCATAGGCATAATGTAATCAATTGATTTTAATTGCGTATTTTTTAAAATATTTAATGGTGGTGTTCCATTTTTGGCGGTGTTTATATTGGCTCCCATTTCTTTTAATGGATTGGTTATTCTTTTCATTGGTCGGGTTGATAATGAAGCGTCGCCGATTAATTCAGCATCAAAATCTTGCCCCACTAAAATACCAGCCATCAATCTCATTGCGGTACCAGAATTACCCATATCAAGAGCTTTATTTGGCTTTTTAAGCCCTTTTAAACCTACACCTTTAATAGTTATATTGCCATTTTCAGGACCTATTATGTCAACGCCCATATCTTGGAATGCTTTTAAGGTAGCCAGACTATCTTCGCCTTCTAAAAAGCCTGTGATTTTTGTTGTGCCTTTTGCTAAAGAACCTAACATAATACTTCTATGAGATATTGATTTATCACCTGGAACTCTAATAGAGCCGAATAGTTTGCCACCTGGTTTAATTTTAAATTTAACATTATTTGACATTTTTCTTTCCTAATACATATTTATCACGAGTATTTTTTGCGTTATTAAATAATTGGAATAATTGATCAGAATCATTGTTTTCAATCATATTTATGATTTTTTCTAAGGTAATTTGATAGTCTTTTAACCATTTAATAATAGCATCGGAGTTATTTAATGATATATCTCTCCACATTGTAGGATCGCTAGATGCTATACGGGTAAAGTCTTTAAACCCACCTGCTGTAAAATCAAAAATATTAGATATATTTTTATTATCTGAGAGTAAATCAACAACAGAAAAAGCTAATAGGTGCGGTAAATGACTAGTCGCGGCTAAAACTTGGTCATGTTCTTGAGCTGGCATTTGTATTACTTTTGCACCTAACAATAACCATATTTGCTTAACTTGTTCGATTGCTTTTATATTGGTAAATTCAGTTGGGGTTAATATTACTTTATGTTGCTCATAAAGGTTAGCTTCAGCTGCTTCAACACCACTATTTTCTTTACCTGCAATGGGGTGAGATGGTACAAAATTAGTAAAATCTTTACCAAAAATATCTGCAACTGTATTAATTACACTAATTTTGGAACTACCTGCATCTGTAATAATTGTATTGGTCTTAATAAATGGCTTAAGTTGCTTAAAAACTTCTAAAAAAGCTCCCATAGGTACTGCTACCATAATTAAATCAGCATTTTTTACCGCTTGTTGCATATCTGTAAAAAACTCGTCAATAACATTAAGCTCAACTGCTTTATTAAGCTTTGCTATATTGGTTCCATAGCCAACTATTTTGGCATTGTATTGCCTTGCTTTAAGGGCTTTGCCAAAAGAGCCACCTATTAAGCCTACCCCAATAATGGTAATTTGTTTTATTTGCATAGAATTTTACTCAAGGCTTCAATAAAATGTTGGTTTTCAGCTGTTGTGCCTATAGATATTCTTAAAAAGTCATGCATATCATAATTTGCAATTGGGCGTACAATCACCCCTAGTTCTAATAATTGCTGGTTAATTTTTATGGCATTTTTACCAACATTTACACATACAAAATTACCAAATGATGGTATAAATTCTAAATCATGTTTTTTAAAAAAATTAGTTAATTGCAACATTCCTTTATTATTTAATGCTACAGTTTCCTTTACAAAATAATCATCGTCTAATGCAGAGTTTGCTGCTACTTGAGCAAATTGATTAACATTAAAAGGTGCTCTAATTTGTTCTATATAAGCAATTATTTCTGGGCATCCCATCATATAACCAATTCTTAAAGATGCAAGACCATAGGCTTTAGAAAAGGTACGACAGACCAGTAAATTAGGGTGCTTATTTAAATAGTTTATACCATCAATTACTTTATCTTTTGCTACATATTCAAAATAAGCCTCATCTAAAACAACTATAATTTGTGGTGGCACTTGTTTAATAAAGCTATCCCATTCTTGCTTAGAAATTAATGTACCCGTTGGGTTGTTGGGGTTAGCTATATAGATGATTTTAGTGTTTTGGGTAATAGCTTTTAGCATTGCAGTTAGATCATGCCCCCAACTTTTTGCAGGTACACATTGTGCTGAAGCACCAACAATTTGAGTGCTAATAGCATATATCGCAAAAGCGTATTGTGAAAAAATTATTTGCTCACCTTTAGCCGCAAATACTCTAGCTACTAACTCTAATAATTCATTAGAACCATTACCTATAACAATTTGATTAGTATCTATATTTAACTTTTTTGATAGGGTTTGTTTTAGTTGGTATGCACTACCATCTGGGTAGCTAGATATATCTTTTAATAAATCTTGTATAGCTTTTTTAACTTTTGGGCTAGATCCTATTGGATTTTCGTTAGATGCTAACTTGGAAATACGGGTTAAATTTAATTCTCTTTGCAACTCACTAATAGGCTTACCTGGGATATAAGGGCTAATATTTAAAATTTGTGGTTGAATTTGTTTACTGAAATCTGACATATATATTTAGGTTTAGGTTTATGTTTAAATAGTTAAAGGAGAAATAGGAAAAGACCCTAATAATTTTAAGTATGCAACTTTAGATTTTATTTCTACTAAAGCAGATTTTAATAGTTCATCGTCTTTATGCCCTTCTACATCTATAAAAAATAAATAGTTCCATTTAACATCATTAGCAGGAACTGATACAATTTTTTTCATAGATATATTTCTATTAGCAAAACTATCTAAAACAGTTATTAAAGACCCTGCTTTATTGGGGATAGATAAAATTAAAGCCGTTTTATCATTACCACTAGGTTTAGTTTGCTCTTTACCTATTACCCAAAATTTAGTGGTATTGTTTTTTTGATCTTCTATGTTAGATTCTATAATTTGTAAATTATATAATTTGGCAGCTTGCTCTGAGGCAATAGCAGCCAAACCAGCATCTTTTTGAGCTATTTTAGCTGCCATTGCATTAGAGTTAACTGCTTCAGTTTCAACCCATGGCATATTATTTTTCAACCAAATTCTACATTGCCCAAGAGCTTGTTCATGAGCAATAACTTTAGTAATATTTTGTAAATTATCACTTTTAGATAATAGGCAATGATGTATTGCCATCTCTACTTCTCCAATTACCTTTAAAGAAGTGTTAATTAATATATTTTGTGTGTTCTTTACAATACCTTCAGAAGAGTTTTCTACAGGAACTATGCCATAATTTGCTTCTTCTTTTTCTACGCTTTCAAATACCTTATCAATTGATGTTAAAGCATAAGGGCGGGTAAAAGTACCAAATTGTTTTAACACACTGGCATGAGAGTAACTACCTTCAGGGCCCAAATAAGCAACTTTTAATGGTTGCTCTAAAGCTAAGCAAACAGACATTATTTCTCTAAATAAAAGCATCATATCGTTATCAGACAATAAGCTGTTATTTCTTTTTTTAACAGCTCTTAAAACTTCTGCTTCTCGTTCAGGTCGATAAAAAACTGCATCAACTGTACCGTCTTTGGTTTTAATATTAGCAACTTCTTGCGCACAACTGGCTCTGTTAGCAATTAATTGTTGGATTTGCTCATCAATGCTGTCAATTTCATCACGTATTTTAATTAGCTGTTTTTG
>CAZJWQ010000070.1:0-1882 GCA_964549645.1 uncultured Piscirickettsiaceae bacterium
CAAGCAGCAAAAATACTTTCAGAAGGTGATTTTCATTCTGTTCCAGTTGTTGATAAGCAAAATCAAATTGTTGGTATTGTAACAATTACTGATCTAATACGTTATCTTAACGATCAATATTGATTACAGGCTATATTTTTACCCCATAATATTTAGGTGCTATAGCTGGTTTGTCTTTAGTTAAAAATCTATTTTGTGCAGTTTTTTTACCTTTAATTTGTTCTATTGCCCACTGTTGATGGTTTTGTACAATTAATGAGTTGGTTTTTAAGTTATATAATATAGTTAAGTTTTCTAAACTATATGGGGCATTACCTAATGCGGTGCAAAGATTTCTTTGCCATTGCTCAAAGCCAATTCTTCTTATTGGCGAACCTTCTAACTTTCTTAAAAAAATTTTTTCATCCCATAATAATAATTCAATAATGCTGGCTTTATCTAAAATATGCTTATTTTTAAATGCAACCTCTTTAGTATCTTCAGTAAACTTATTCCAAGGGCAAACTAGTTGGCAGTCATCACAGCCATAAATTCTATTACCCATTTTGGCTTTTAATTCGTTATCAATAATACCTTTATATTCAATGGTTAAATAAGATATACAACGCCTAGCGTCTATTTTATTGTTGCCAATTATTGCATCAGTAGGGCATTCATCTATGCAAGCCGTGCAAGAGCCACAGCCTTGTTTAGTAAATGGAGTATCAGCAGGTATAGCTAAATTACAATAAAGCTCGCCTAAAAAAAACCAAGAACCTGCTTTGGGATGAATTATTAAACTATTTTTGCCAATAAACCCTAAGCCTGCTTCTTGAGCTATAGGTCTTTCTAGTACAGGGGCAGAATCTGCAAAGGCTCTATATGTAAAATCAGGAACCAGCTGATTAATTTTATTTGCTAATTGTTGTAATCTTTTACGCATTAATTTGTGGTAATCTTTATTTAATGCATAACGAGAAATATAAGCAGTATTAGTGCCTTGTAGTTGTTTTATTGCACTTGTTGCAGACTTATCAAAATAATTTAAGCTTACGCTTATAATAGATTGTGTACCCGGTTCTAATTCATTGGGCCTAGTTCTTTTTGTGCCATGTTTTTCCATATAGTACATGTCACCATGAAAATCTTCACCAATCCAGTTGAAATATTCTGTTTCATAATTTGATAAATCACAATGACTAATACCAACATCTGCAAAGCCTAATTGCTTGCCCCAGAGTTTAATTTGTTGTTTAATGTCTGTAATTTGATTGTTTACTTTTAAAGTGTTTGGCATCTTATTGGTTTTTAAGTATAATTTGTTTTTAAATTTGTGTTATATTTGAATAAAGGTATTAGTTTTGATAACTGGTTTTTTAAAAAATGAGACTTATAGTAAAGATTTTGCTAAATTGTGTGCAAAATCTTTAACTCATATTAAGCTTAATAAGGGCTTTATTATCTTTTTACAAGGTGATTTAGGTTCTGGTAAAACATTTTTTTGTAGATCTTTAATACAAAGCTATCTACCTGCCCAAAAAGTTAAAAGCCCAACTTATACTTTAGTTGAATCTTATACGACTGATTTAGGCATAATACAGCATTTTGACTTATATAGAGTTTGTGATGCTGAAGAACTAGAGTTTTTAGGTATTAGAGACTTATTGAGCGATAGTTTTTGTACCTTAATAGAATGGGCAGAAAAAGGTACAGGCGTTTTACCAAAACACCCAGATATTGAAATAACCTTTAAATATAATAAAAAAGCACGTAATTTTATTGTTAAAGCCTTTAGTGAAGAGGGTTTTAAGCTAGTCAAAGTTTTGGCACAAAAACTTGGCACAAAATTTGATAGTAATACAGTTAAGTAAATTTAAAAAGCAGCCATTTTTATGAAAAACTT
>CAZJWQ010000070.1:1982-3349 GCA_964549645.1 uncultured Piscirickettsiaceae bacterium
TGAAAAACTTGAATAAATCACCAATCTTGTTAAGTATAGCTACAGCTTTATTAGCAGTTATATTATCACCTTCAGTATTTGCAAACGCATCATTAAAAGATATTCGTATTGGTCAATCTAGTGATAATACTAGAGTAGTGTTTGAAGTCAAAGAGCATAGTGGTGTTAAAATTTCTAGGATGGTAAACCCCCCAAGAATTGTGGTAGATTTTTATAATACTAATAATGAAATAAGCTTTAAGCAAAAAAGGTTTTTAGATTCTCGTTTAGGTAAAATTCGTATGCAAGACTACAAACAACGTACTCGTGTAGTATTAGATTTACGTAAAGACTTTGACCATACTTTTTTTACTCTTGCAAAAAATAACAAGGGTGTAGGAAGAGTTGTGATAGATTTGTCCAATAAAATAATCGCCAAAGCAAAACCTGCCAAAAATAAACCTAAGCAAGTAAATAAAAAAATTGGCATTACACGTAAACAAACATCACCACCAATACCTTTGTTTGATCTATCTAACCACCAAGATTTAATTATTGCTATTGATGCAGGGCATGGCGGTAAAGATCCAGGAGCAATCGGCCCAGGTAATGTGCAAGAAAAAGTGGTAGTGTTAGCAATGGCAAAAAGATTGAAAAAATATATTGATGCTCAACCAGGCATGAGAGCAATTTTAACCAGAGATAGAGATATATTTATTCCATTATCGCAAAGAGTTCGTATTGCCAATCAACATAATGCAGATATTTTCTTATCTATACATGCAGATGCTTTTTATGACCGTTCTGCCAGGGGTGGCTCTGTATATATGTTGTCAACAAAAGGTGCTAGCTCAGTAATGGCTAGAATTTTAGCAAGATCTAATAATTCTTCAGTAAGTGGAGTTGATTTAGGTGCACAAAATTCTGATGTAGCATTTATTTTATCAGACTTATCTAGGGAAGCTAACCTTCGTGCTAGCCGTAAACTAGGTAATGCAGTTTTAAGTGCAATGGGTCAATCAGTTAGGTTACATAAAGATTCAGTTCAATCAGCAAACTTTGCAGTTTTAAAATCTATTGATATGCCATCAATATTAATTGAAGCTGCCTTTGTATCTAACCCTATAGAAGAGAAAAAGCTAAATACTAGTAGTTTTCAATCTACTATAGCTAAATCTATAACCAGAGGTTTAACCAAGTTTGCTAAAGCAAATGGGCAAAAACCACGTTGGGGAGAAAATTTATATGTTCAATATAAAGTACAAAGAGGAGATACTCTTTCGCAAATAGCTAGTAGGCATAAAACATCTACTAAAATATTAAAAGAAATAAACGGTATAAAACAAGCAAATAGTTTACATGTTGGTAAAAAGTTAAAAATACCAGTT
>CAZJWQ010000070.1:3449-6420 GCA_964549645.1 uncultured Piscirickettsiaceae bacterium
TTAGCAGATCAAATTGCCGCAGGTGAGGTAGTTGAACGACCTGCATCTGTAGTTAAAGAATTATTAGAAAATGCCTTAGATTCTGGGGCAACTAATATAGAAATTTTAATTGAAGAGGGCGGAGAAAAATCCATTATTGTAAAAGATAATGGTAGCGGTATAAAAAAATCACAATTAAGCTTGGCAGTTAGTCGCCATGCAACCAGTAAAATACATTCACTAGACGATTTATCATCAGTAGCCACTTTAGGGTTTAGGGGCGAAGCTCTTGCAAGCATTAGTTCGGTCTCTCGTTTTAATATAACTAGTTGCCAACAAAATCAGCCAAATGCTTGGTCATTACAAGGGCAGGGCGAAGGTGCTTGGGGCGAATTAATACCTGCCGCTCACCCAGTAGGCACAACCGTTATTGTTAAAGATATATTTTTTAATACTCCCGCCCGTAAAAAGTTTTTAAAAACTATAAGAGCTGAATTTTCACAAATTGATCAGTTAGTAAAAAGGGTAATGTTAAGCCGCCCAAAAGTAGCAATTAAGCTTGTGCATAATAATAAAATAACTAGGCAAGTACAACAAGCTAATGATGAAACCTCCCTGAAACAACGCTTAAAACAACTACTAGGAGAACCATTTGTAGAACAAAGTATAGCTGTAAATGTAATTGCTCAAGATATTGCAATTACAGGTTGGGTAGGGCAGCCAACCTTTAATAGAAGTCAAACAGATATGCAATATATCTTTGTAAATGGGCGTATTGTTAGGGATAGACTACTATCTTATGCTTTAAAACAAGCCTATGCAGATGTTTTATATAATGGTCGCCACCCTGCATATTTACTTTTTTTAGATATTCCACATAATTTGGTTGATGTAAATGTACACCCTGCAAAATATGAAGTTAGGTTTGCCAATGGGCGTTGGGTATATGATTTTTTAAGGCGTTCTATTCGTGAAAAAGTAACTTTATCTATAGGGGAAGGTTCTAATCAAGTAGAACATAAGCATAATAATTCTAATTTTAGTGCTTTACAAAACACTAAACATAAACAAAATGATGTACCTGAGCAAGATTATCAAGCATCAATGCAATTTCAATATCAAAATAATTTAACACCTGCACCAATACCACAAATAGCAGCAGAAAAAGACCCCTTTTATGCTACAGAAACCTTTGTGTTAGGATTTGCCAAAGCACAAATTAAAGGCGTATTTATTTTGGCAGAAAATGAGCAAGGCATGGTGTTAGTAGATATGCACGCAGCTCATGAAAGAATAATCTATGAACGTATGAAAACACAATGGCAAGAGAGTAAATTAATTTCTCAGCCTTTGTTAGTGCCTATTGTAATAGCTTTAGAAGCATCTCAAATTACAACTTTTTTAAGTTATCAACAGCAATTTCAAAAACTAGGATTTATTGGTGAAACTTTTGGTCCTGAGCAATTAAAAATTACTCAAGTGCCTGCATTATTAGCAAAAACAGATATAGTTAAATTAATTAATGACATGCTTGCTGACTTTACTACAGTAGGGTTTTCTGAACAAGTAGAACAAAAAATAAACCAAATTTTATCAACTATGGCGTGCCATGGTTCTATAAGAGCTAATAGAAAATTAACTATTGAAGAAATGAATGCCATATTAAGAGATATGGAAGTAACTAAAGCATCAGCACAATGCAATCATGGTCGTCCAACTTGGGTACAGCTTTCTATGCAACAACTCGATGATTTATTTATGCGGGGTAAATAGTGCAAAATTTAGTTAGTAAGTTAATTAACGCAAAAACCTGTCTTGCTATTATGGGGCCAACAGCTACAGGGAAAAGTAGTTTATCAATGGCTATTGCACAACAATTAGATATAGAGATAATAAGTGTTGATTCCGCCTTAATTTATAAAAACATGGATATAGGAACAGCCAAACCCACCGACCTAGAATTAGCCAAAGTCCCACACCATTTAATAAATATAATAGAGCCTACAGACAATTATTGTGTAGCAAAATTTGTTGCAGATGCACATAAATTAGTTAAAGAAATTTTTGCTCGTAATAGGTTGCCAGTATTTGTTGGTGGCACTATGATGTATTTTAATGCTTTGCAAAAAGGTATAGCAAAATTGCCATCATCAAATGCACAAGTACGTAAAAAACTTTTTGAACTATGGCAAACAGATGCCCAAAAACTGCACCAACAACTAGCTAAAATAGACCCAAAGGCTGCGGCAAGAATTCATTATAATGATTCGCAAAGAGTAATAAGAGCAATGGAAGTTTTTGAGTTAACCCAACAGTCTATAACTTCGTTACAGGAACAAGCTAAAGACTCTAGTTTAAAAGAGTTTTCATTAAAAAAAATAGCATTAATACCTGAGCAAAGAACTATATTACATAAAAATATAGCCATAAGATTTAATAAAATATTAAAACAAGGTTTTGTACAAGAAGTTACCAACTTAATGAAAAATGAAGCCTTAGATCAAGATTCTACAGCCATTAGAAGTGTGGGCTATAGGCAAGCATGGTCTTTTTTGCTAGATGAATATGATTATGATACTTTTATTGAAAAAAGCATAGTTGCAACTAGACAGCTCGCGAAGAGGCAAATAACTTGGCTAAGAAAAGAAGAAAATATAAAAATCTTAAATCCTTACCAAGAAAGCTTAGCCCAGCAAGTTAAATTAACAATTAAATGGTTAGAAGAAAATTAATTATTGTGAGGTTTTATGAAACAAGTAAAAGTGCTATTCGTGTGTTTAGGCAATATTTGCCGTTCACCAACTGCCCATGGAATATTTAGGCAAATGGTTATTGAGCAGGGTTTAGATAATAACATTCTGGTAGATTCAGCAGGTACAGCATCATGGCATGTTGGCAAAGTCGCCGATACACGCTCTATTGAAACTGCAGCTAATCGTGGTATAGATATGCTAGATTTACGAGCAAGGCAAGTTTGTTTAGAAGACATTAG
>CAZJWQ010000071.1:0-4249 GCA_964549645.1 uncultured Piscirickettsiaceae bacterium
TATTTTACATGCCATAATTTGATAAATTTTTCTTGCTCTAAGTTATTTTGTAATAAAATAATTACTTCTTTATATTGTGGGATATACATGAAATTTTTTTTACGGGTGCTTTGCCAAAGGTGGCAATATTTGTTTGGTAAAAACTCTTTAAAATGATGAATTAAGCCTAAATCACCTTCTATCGTTGCAATAGTTTCTATGGTATTGATTTTAGATTGTTGTATAAATTGCTTATCATAACCATCAATTATTTTAGCTATAAAATATATTAGTAATGCTGCAATAATAAAGCTAATAATGAAATTTAGCCCTAATACAATCCCTAAAAAAGTCAATGCTGCTAGCAATATTGCACTTAATGGTACAGTGAATGCAAATAACCAAACCATATTACCTTTTAAATGGTTTGTTCTTATGTTTAGATCGATAGAATTAATATCTATATTATGCAACCGTTCTAGCATTGAACTGGCAGTTAATACTTTGTCTAAAGTTGTGGTATTAATATTGTCTTGCGGCATTTTTATACTTATCGGTTAGGATAACCCTAATCTATATTCGGGGATTAGGGTTAACAGTTAACAGTTATTCTTTGTTTATTTTCTATATTATAAGCGCTTAACATTCCATCCCAAAGACAGCCTGTGTCTATAGCATGAACATTGTAAGCATCAAGCACTCCAATAGTTGACCAATGACCAAAATATATTTCTGTATCATAACTTTTTCTGTTTTGCCAACTAAACCAAGGTTGTAGTGTATCTTTGTGTGGATTTTGATCTGGGTGCATTTTTAGTTCAAAATCTAATACTCCATTGGCATCACAATAACGCATTCTAGCACAGGCATTTATTGTGTATCTTATTTTTTCCCAACTAGATAAATTTTTAGACCAGTAGTTTGGCACATTACCAAAGCAATGTTCTTTTATGTATTGTTGCCAATTGTCATCTTGCAATACTCGCTCTACTTTTTTAGCTTTTTTAAGAGCTTTTTTAATACTCCATTGTGGGGGAATACCTGCATGTACCATTATAGAATTAGTTGATTTATCTTGCACTATTAGCGGTTTATGTCGTAACCAATCTATCATTTCTTTTACGTTAGGGTGGTTTAATATTGGGATTAAAGTATCTGTTTTATCTTTAAATTTTTGTAAGCCCGCGTAGGCACTCAATAAATGGAATTCATGGTTACCTAATATCATTTTTGCCGAGTCGCCTAAAGAAATAACGAATTCTAAGGTTTTTAAAGATTCTGGCCCGCGGTTTATTATGTCGCCAACAAACCATAGTAAGTCATTATTTGGATCAAAATTAATTTTTTTTAGTAGTTTTTGTAAAGATTGATAGCAACCATGAACATCACCAATAACGTAAGTAGCCATAATTATGTTTGTTCCTCAAATTAATACCCAAATCCTGCAAGCGATTGCACACATACTAGTACAAGCTATTGATTCGTAGAGTGATATTTTATTTTTCGGCAATATCAATAAGTATTACGCTCAAATAAAATTCATTCTACGAATCAATAGCTTGCACTCTATATGCACAATCACTTACAGGGTTTAGGTATAGTACATTAGCTAGTTTAACAAACTGCGCAATATTTAAGTTTTCTGCTCGTATGCTAGGGTTTAGGTTACAAGACTCTATTTGCTCAGATGTTAACATGCCTTTTAAATTATTGCGTAAGGTTTTTCTTTTTTGTGAAAATGCTTGTTTTACTAATTTAGCAAAAGTTTTGTCGCATTTTGCTTTATGGGGTTTTTGTTTATATGGGGTTAAGCGTACAATTGCTGAAACTACTTTTGGTGCAGGGGTAAAGTTTTCAGGCTCTACGCTAAATAAAAACTCTGTTTCACAGGAATATTGCATCATTACACTTAAACGCCCGTAGGCTTTTATACCATTGTTTGCAGTAATTCTGGCTACTACTTCTTGCTGTAACATAAAGTGCATATCTTCAATATGGTTAGCAAATTTTAATAGATGGAACATTAAAGGGCTAGAAATGTTATAGGGTAAGTTGCCTACAATGCGTAAACTTTTTGGTTGATTTGTAGTTACTAAGCTTAAATAATCAAAACTTAATGCATCCGTATGATGTAAATTAAAGGCGTCTATTTGCTTAAACTTAGCAGTTAATGGGGCAATTAGATCATTATCTATCTCAATTACATCTAATTTTTTTACTATATTTAATAGTGGTTGGGTTAAAGCGGCTTCGCCTGGGCCTATTTCTACAAGATGTTGGTTAGTTTGTGGGTTTATAACTGCAACTATTTGGTCTATTATTTTGGGATTATTTAAAAAGTTTTGCCCAAACTTTTTTTTATGTCGGTGCTTGGAACTGTTGTTGTTTCTATTATTGTGTTTCATTTATCATCTCTGTAGCAACTTGCATAGCATATTTAAAACTTTGTATGTCGGCTTGCCCAGTGCCTGCAATATTTAAAGCGGTACCGTGGTCTACAGATGTTCTTATAAATGGTAGCCCAAGGGTAATATTAACTGCATTACCAAAGCCTACATATTTTAAAACTGGTAAACCTTGATCATGGTACTGGGCTAAAAAAGCATCTGCATCTTTTATATTATTCGGGCTAAAAATAGTATCTGCTGGTAGGCTACCTATTAGGTTAATACCTTGTTGCTGTAGTTTTTTAATGGTTGGGTTAATTATAGTTATTTCTTCTGTGCCTAAATGTCCATCTTC
This sequence comes from uncultured Piscirickettsiaceae bacterium, assembly GCA_964549645.1. GTDB lineage: Bacteria > Pseudomonadota > Gammaproteobacteria > Thiomicrospirales > Thiomicrospiraceae > Hydrogenovibrio. The sequence goes on from CAZJWQ010000071.1 coordinate 2,722, forward strand.
ACCTGCATGTGGGTTTAGCCCCATTACGTATATTTTAGGGTTGCCTATATTAAATTGATTTTTTAGGCTGTTATGCACAATATTAATTACATCTTCTAATAGTTGCGCAGTTATAGTTTTAGCTATGTCTTTTAAAGGTAGGTGGGTAGTAACTAATGGTACTCTTAAACCTTTGGTTGCAAGCATCATAACGACTTGTTTAGTGTTAGATAAATTAGCAAGTAGTTCAGTATGCCCAGTAAACTTTATGCCAGCTTCATTTATAATACCTTTGTGGATGGGGGCTGTTACCATAGCATCAAAATTATCACTCATACAATATTTAACTGCTTGATGCAGTATTTCTAAAACATAGTTAGCATTCTTAACATTTAATTTACCAGGCTGTGCTGTTATGGCAAGCTGTACTGGGATAATTTTTATTATGCCCTTAGTGTTTTTTTGTGGTGATAGCCCTGTTTTATATATTTTAAAAATTGTTGCTAGCTTTAATTGCCGGGCAGTTTGTTCTAATAAGTTTTTATCTGCCAAGACCACCCATTCAAAGTCATAATTGAATTGTGCTAGTTTTATTATTTGCTCTGGGCCTATGCCTGCTGGCTCGCCAGAGCAAATAATTAGTTTTTTTATTTTTTTATGCGTTTCATAAATCATGCCCTTATAGCAAGATATTTATTAAAGCGTCTTCTTTTAGTCTTCTTAACCAAATTTCAAAAGTTTCATTAGCTTTTTTCATTCTTATGGTTCTAATTGCTTCTTGTTTTTTATTGCCAATATTTAAATCTATTTGCCTTATATTATCTAGATAAATAATATCCCAACCACTATTAGATGCTACAGGTAAACTTGCTTGTTGTGGTTGTAAACCTTGTACAATTTTATAAAAATCATCTGTCATTTGGGTTGCAACTAACCAACCTAAATTACTATTAGCATTAATATGTGCAGGAATATCAGGGAATTTATAATTTAGCTCGTTAAAGCTTTGCAAGCTAATTATATTTTTAGCAATATCAATTAATTGTTGCGGTGGAGCATCTTTATTTACTTGGTCTGAAAGAATACTAAAACGATATAATTTATATTGTGTAGCCATATTAGCGTCTAAATCTTGTTTATTTATTAGCTTAATAATATGAAAACCTATAGAGCTTTTAATTATATTACTATGTTCGCCTATTTGCATGTTTACAAGTTGTTCTGAAAAAAAGGTAGGAATTTGCTCTACTTTTAACCAACCTAAATCACCACCTAATAGGGCTTTTCTGCCTTGAGAGTAGTTGGCGGCTAACTGATTAAAGTCTTGCCCTGCTTGTAGTTTTTTTAAAACTGTTTGGGCTTCTTGTAGTACTTTTTCACGTTGTTTTGGGGTTGGTGATTCGGGTAAGTTTAATACAATATGCCCTAAGTTGTATTCTACATTACGTACAAGTAGCTTTTGCCTTTGTAAAAAGTTATTTATTTCATCTTCTGTAACCTGGGTTTTATCTAGTATTTCTACCTGCTGTAGTTTTTGAAATAATAATTG
>CAZJWQ010000071.1:4349-6367 GCA_964549645.1 uncultured Piscirickettsiaceae bacterium
GATAAATCTATTTTTAAACGGCTATTAGCATTAATAAGTGCATAATTTTCTTTAGAAAACATAGCTGTGGAGTTTATAGATAGCCTATTAGTATTAAGACCAACTTTAGCAAAATAATCAGAAACCCTATCTGTAACTATATTATTACCGTGTAATTGTACCCTTTGATCTTTTAAATAATGTATTTGCCCCAAGCCTGCTTGGGCAAGTATTCTACCAACAGGGTTTAATAGTTTAGTGGTTAGGGCTAATGAAACTTGCTTACTATCGGCAATTCTATCAAAACCAGAAAAACGATTATAAGCAAATAAATTATTAAAAGATAAACTAGATCTACCTGTGTCAAATAAAGGTATATGAGATTGGTTTTGGAAAGGTGCATATAAATACTGAATTTGTGGTTCAAGAGTTTGGCTAAAATTATTATTATTAATTTTAAAATCTCTTGTGAAAACCAAGCCTCCAGCTAACACAAATTGCGGTACGTTAATAGTATGGCTTGTGTTGCCAGTATTATTAAAACCATTATTGTGCATTTGATAATTAACTTTATTGGCAATAACTTTAGCTTTAAAATTACCATAAGGCTTTATAATATTATATTTTATAGATGGTGAAACTACAGTTCTTAATGCTTCTGGCATTGCATGACCCGTTTGGGGAATTACAAATTGAGTAGCTTTGGTAGTTAAATTAAAACTTAAATTATTTAAACTTTCTTTTTTAAAATCGTGGTAATAATTAACCCCTATAGATGGTTTTTTTGCATAACTAAACCCGAAATTATTTTGTAAACGTAAAAAATCAGCAACTTTTATATAAGCATTAAGATTGTTAGCATTAAAATTAACCGCTACATTGCGTCTAACACTGGTGCGATTAAGTAAAGATGCATTAACTGGTAAATCTGCATAAAAATATCTATCAGAAAAGTTTCGCCAATTAACCACACTAGTTATATTATCACTCCACCTTTGCCTAGCATGCAGCACCATATCCCAACGTTTATTTATTGGGGCTATATTTAAATTATTTGGATCATTTAAACCATCTGCTCTACTAGCAACCGCATCTTCAATAAAGTTAACAGTAAATACCCCACTATGATTAGGTTGTAAATAACGAAATTCGTTACCTAATAAAATACCTCTGTCCTGCATTTTGGTAAAGGTTAAAGTATTATCTAATTCTGGAGCTATATTAAAATAAAGCGGCAAAGATACAAAGTTTTCTAAAGATGTTTGCGTTATAGATTTATTACCACCAAATGTTGGCATTAATAAACCCGTAGCCCTTTGAGTAGTAGGAAAAGAAAGATAAGGAGTATAAAAAATAGGTAAAGAATGAAAATATACCACAGTATTTCTAGCATAAATACGTTGTTTAGCCTCATCTATAGTTAAATGTTTAGAGCTTAACAACCAGTCAACATCTTTTGGTGTTAAGCCTGGTGTCGAACCTAAAGCAGGGCTATTATTTTCTATAATACAAGTGCTAAAAGCGACATTTTCTAAAGTGGTATACCAAAGTTGTCGGTTACTAAATAAATGTTGTGCAGAACCGTGTGCTCTTGTTTGCGTGTTTTGAAAGGTTGGTTGTTGTACGCTAGTAGTAAAGTTTTGCTGATCAAGGCTTGCTGATTTTCCTAATACAATAAAATCTTTAGAATGTAATTCTACTTGACCAAAAGCATTAGCGATGTTTTGTAAACGATTAATTATTATTTTATTTGCCTGCATTACTAAACCAGGTTGTTGCAGAGTAACATCATCTTCTAATAAAAAAATATCGGCATTTTTTTGAATAAAAACATTAGCAAAAGCCTTATAGCTGCTACCATCTATAGGTAAAGGTATTTTAGAGGCTATAGGTTTTGGCACACAAAGTAAGTTATCTGCAAATACTAGCTGATTAAACAAAAATAAAATAGTGATAAATTTTATAATGAACTTCAAGACATTAAAACTTTTAAAAAAAAATAATGACTTATTTTAACTTAGAATTTATCATAATACCTA
>CAZJWQ010000072.1:0-6350 GCA_964549645.1 uncultured Piscirickettsiaceae bacterium
ACAATTCCCAATTACTAAAGTCGAAAAACCAGCTGCTAAAGTCTTTGATCCAGGCTGTTAATCAAAAAATAGTAGGAGCTTAGGCTTCTACATATGTATTTAAACTTCTGCTAAATTACCTTTCTCTTCTAACCATTTTTTTCTATCAGGCGATCTTTTCTTAGCTAATAACATATCCATCATTGGAATAGAGTTTTCTGCATCTAAGCTTAGTTGCACCAGCCTTCTTGATGCTGGTAACATGGTAGTTTCTCTTAGTTGTGAAGGGTTCATTTCTCCTAAGCCTTTAAAACGAGTAGCTTGTACTTTACCTGGCATTTTATCTATTTGTATTTTAGATAAGATGGCTGTTTTTTCAGCTTCATCTAAGGCGTAAAATACTTTTTTACCTACATCTATTCTAAATAAAGGTGGCATGGCTATATAAATATGACCTTGCTCTACTAGGGTTGGGAAATGTTTTACAAATAAAGCACAAATTAAGGTGGCAATGTGCGCCCCATCAGAGTCAGCATCAGCAAGAATACACACTTTGCCATATCTTAATCCCGAAATGTCTTCAGAGGCAGGATCAACCCCTATGGCTACACTAATGTCATGAATTTCTTGTGAGGCTAATACTTGTGATGAATCTACTTCCCATGAGTTTAATATTTTGCCTCGCAAGGGCATTATTGCTTGAAAGTTTTTATCTCTGGCTTGTTTAGCAGAGCCACCAGCAGAATCTCCTTCTACTAAAAATAATTCAGTTAGGCTTATATCTGTTTCAGTACAGTCGGCTAACTTGCCTGGTAGAGCAGGGCCTGAGGTTATTTTCTTACGAACTACTTTTTTAGCTTTACGGTTTCTAGTTTGAGCATTATTAATAACTATTTCGGCTATGCTTTGGGCGATATCTGTATGTTTATTTAACCACAGGCTAAAATTATCTTTTACTACCCCCGATATAAAAGGTACGCACTCACGTGAAGATAAGCGTTCTTTGGTTTGCCCAGCAAATTGTGGCTCTCTTAATTTTACCGATAGTACGAAACTTACATTTTGCCAAACATCTTCAGGGGTTACTTTTATACCTCTTGGTAATAGATTTCTAAACTCACAAAACTCTTTAATTGCTTCGGTTGTTCCTGCACGTAAACCATTTACATGAGTACCGCCTTGGGGGGTGGGTATTAAATTTACATAGCTTTCTAATACGGGTGTGGCATTTGGCTCAAGCAACCATGCCATTGCCCAGGAAACACCTTCATTTTCAGTATTTACCTCTGCATAATAACTTTCTATAGGTGCTCTATCTAAGCCATCTAAAGATAAATTTAAATAGTCACGTAAGCCATCTTCATAGCACCAAGTAATAGTTTCACCACTAACTTCATCGCTAAAGTTTATTGTTAAACCAGAGCTTAAAACTGCTTTAGCTCGTAATAGATGTTTTAATTTGCTTAAGGAGTATTTAATAGAATCAAAATATTTAGCATTTGCCCAAAATTTTAATAAAGTACCAGTATTTTTTTTGCCAACTTTGCCTATAACTTCTAATGGCTTGGCTAAATTACCATTTTCAAAAGCTATAGCATGTAATTTACCTTCACGTTTAATGGCTATTTCTACGCGTGTAGAAAGTGCATTTACTACCGAAATACCTACCCCGTGTAAGCCGCCTGCAAAAGAGTAAGTGGTATCAGAAAACTTACCACCTGCATGTAATTTAGTTAAGATAACTTCTACCCCAGACACGCCTTCTGTTGGGTGTATATCAACTGGCATGCCCCGACCATTATCTTCGATAGACATAGAGCCATCTTTATGATGAATAACGGTTATTTCTGTAGCAAAGCCGGCAATAGCTTCATCAACTGAATTGTCTATTACTTCTTGAGCTAAATGGTTCGGTCTGCTGGTATCTGTATACATTCCAGGGCGTTTTTTTACTGGGTCAAGCCCCGTTAATACTTCTATTTCTGAGGCATTATATTGTTTAGTCACTCTTCCAACCTCTGTAGTTTTTTGGTATGCTGTACTCTAATCAAATTATTAGCAATTATCAAGGAGTAATTTACATATGCCTAATCGTGATTATCATAATGAGCGTCGAGACTATCAAGCAAAAGCTTTACATAAAGCTGATATGCTTAGCTCTGCTTTTGAACAGTTTTCAAGTTGGTTGGATAAAGCTCATCAAACAACTCGTATTAAAGACCCCACTGCCATGACTCTTGCTACGGTTAGTGCTAATAATCAACCGCATTGTCGCATTGTGTTGTTAAAAGAATTTACTAATGAGGGGTTGTTGTTTTATACTCACTACGCTAGTAATAAAGGGCTAGAAATAAATGACTGCCCTAAGGCAAGTTGTTGTTTTTTTTGGGAAGATTTAGATCAACAAATTAGAATAGAAGGTAGCATAGAGAAAATATCTAGTGAATTATCGGATAAGTATTTTCAAAGCCGTCCTAGAGATAGCCAGCTGGTGGCATATATTTCTAACCAAAGCCAAACTATTAATAGCCGTGCAGAGCTTGAAAATAAAATGCAAGTAGCTAAAGATGAGTTCAAAACTCAGCCAATACCTAGACCAAAAATGTGGGGTGGTTATAGGTTAGTGCCTACTAAATTTGAGTTTTGGCAAGGTCGTCCTAACAGGTTACATGATCGCTTTATTTATGAAAAAAATATTAATGCTGATAAATCTAAGCAATGGACTATCTCAAGACTAGCCCCGTGACGATTAAATTAAAATCATTAATAAAGTTAACTTGCTGGCAACAGCATTTAGCAAGCGAATGGAATAAAAATTACTTAAAACAACTAGAGATTTTTTTAGCTACACAAGTAAATATTTTGCCTGCAAAAGATGAGTGGTTTAATGCTATTAACAGCTTAGAGTTTGCCAAAATAAAAGTGGTTATTTTAGGGCAAGACCCTTACCCTACTGTGGGGCATGCTCATGGGTTAAGTTTTTCGGTGCAAAATAATGTAAAACCCTTGCCAAAATCTTTATTAAATATAAATAAAGAATTATTAGCCGACTTAAATATTAATAATAGCCATACAGGCAATTTACAAGATTGGAATAACCAAGGGGTTTTATTATTAAATACGGTTTTAACGGTGGAGTCAGGTAAGGCTAATGCCCATAAAAATAAGGGTTGGGAGCAATTTAGTGATGTAATTATAGAGCATATTTCTAATAAGTTATCAAATTGTGTATTTATTTTATGGGGGGCAAATGCTCAAAAAAAATCTAAGTTAATTGATAGTAAAAAGCACTTAATTATTAGCTCTGCCCACCCATCACCATTATCAGCATATAGTGGGTTTTGGGGGAGTAAGCCATTTTCTGCAACTAATAGTTATTTAAAAAATAACAATATTAAACCTATTAATTGGCAGCTAGCAATTTCTGTGAATTATATTTAATTAGCAACTTCTTCGGCATGGTTTTTAGTAAACCACTCTTCGGTTAATTTATTTAACTCTTTTATGTCCATAGCAGAAGCATCAATTGGCTTACTAATAAAAACTTTAACTGTGCCTGGGGTTATAATCCAACCTTTGCCTGGCCAACAATTACCTGCGTTATGAGCAACTAAATAAGTTTTAGCTGCTGATTTTTTAGCTAAAAAAGCACCACCAGAATTTATTTTGCCAATTTTGCCAAGAGGCATTCTAGTACCTTCAGGGAAAATAACTACCCAGCAATCAGATTTTAACCTTTTAATGCCTTCTTCTAAAACAAGTTTAATTGCTTTTCTGCCACCACTACGATGAATAGCTATCGGAGACATCATAGCCAAACCCCAACCAAAAAATGGTATAAATAATAACTCTTGTTTTAAAACAAAAGCTACCCGGGGGAAAATAAGTTGAAAAGCAAAAGTCTCCCAAGTTGATTCATGTCTTGCAAGGATTAAGCCTGTTTGGGTTAAGTCTAAATTTTCTTGCCCAAAAACTTCATGCTTAACCCCACAAATAACTCTTAAGGAAACCATTGTAAAACTAGTCCAAAGTTTTAAATAATTATATCTAAATTTATCTGAGGCAAACCAAAATAAAAACCCAACTAAGGATATTATTATTGCACTAACTATTTGTAATATAACAAAAACTAAACTTCTTAATATCGACAAAATTTTCATAACACACTCTCTACAGCATGCAGTAAATTTTTAAATACTTTAATGTTATTTAAGTTATTGTTATCTTGTAAACTAATTAAGGTTTTTTTGCCTTTACCTGTTGTAACTAATAATGGCACCATGCCAAAACTTATGGCAACATTTATATCTGCCAAACTATCACCTATCATATAACTACCTTGTAATGAAATTCCAAAACGTAACTCAATAGCTCTTAATAAACCAGATTTAGGTTTACGGCAAATTGAATTGTCAACGGGAAGATACGGAGAATAATTAATCCAATCTATTTTATGCACCCCTAATAAATTATTCATTTTTAGGTGCATAGTGCTTAAAATTTGTTGAGAATAAAACCCACGTTTAATACCAGATTGATTAGATGCAACTGCAACAATCCAACCTGCTTTTTTTAACTTAACAATGGCTTCAAGGCTCCCCGCTTCAAAAACCCACTCATCAGTATTTTTAATATAGTTATCAGAGTCTTGATTAATAACGCCATCTCTATCTAACACAATAATTTTCACAAAATTATACTCTTATTATTAATTAAAAGTATTAACGAGCAGTATTATAACCATATAATTAACTATGTAGTAAGATTTGGATTAGAGGGTGTAATAAAAAGTACATTTTTTTTTAATATATAAATCATTTTTATGACATCATTCTGTCTTTTTTCATCTGTAAAATCAATTTGTGTTTATTAAGAAAGCTTTTAATTAAACCGTTTAACCTTAATTTCATACAGGAAGTTATAAAATGATAACAATCAATGATAAACAAGCAAACATTAAGCTTAAGACCGTTATAAAAAACCAACCTTGGCGTAGTAGCTTATCAGTAGTTTTAATGTCTTTAGTGGCAACCCCTATTATGGCTATGAGCAGTAGTGAAGTGCAGGCATCGCAAGACTCAAATACCCCTAATAATGTTATTTTCTTTCATCCTGATGGCTATGGTTTTAATCATTGGAACAACTTACGTACTTTCATAAAAGGTCCAGACGGTAAACTTAATTGGGATAGATTGCCTTATATGGCTCCCTACACAGGTCATATGAAAGATGCTTTAACAGGTAGCTCTCATGGTGGAGCTACAGTACATGCTTATGGTGTAAAAGTAGCAAGAAATAGTTTTGGGTTAGATAGGCATGCCGAAATTACTGCTCTTTCTGGCAAAAATAAATCTATTATGGAAGAGGCTATCAACGCAGGGTTTGCTACAGCCTTAGTGGGTAGTGGCTCTATTGTTGAGCCAGGTACTGCTGTATTCGTTTCTTCTGTGCAAGAACGTAATATGCGAGCTGAAATAGCTAAACAGGTTATAGAATCTGGAGTATATGTAATTCTTAGTGGTGGCGAACAATGGCTATTACCTGAAAATGTTACCGGAGTACATGGCAAAGGCAAAAGAACCGATGGCATTAACCTTATTGATAGAGCTAAAGAGCTTGGTTATACCGTAGTTTATAATAAAGAAGAGCTATTTGCAGCTCGTAAAACAGCTACCAAACTGCTAGGGGTTTTTGCTAGTAATCATACATTCAATGATACTACAGAAGAAAATTTACGTAAAAAAGGACTACCTTTATATGTATATGGCTCGCCAACTATTGCTGAAATGTCAGCAGTAGCCTTAGAAGTATTGGCGCGCAACCCTAAATCTACAACTAAAGGTAAGTTTTTGGTGGTAGAAGAAGAAGGTACTGATAACTTTGGTAATAATGCCAATGCCAGAGGTTCTTTTGAAGCAGGAAAGCGTTCTGATATAGCTTTTGGGGTGTTTTTAGATTTCTTAGAAAAAAACCCAAATACTTTATTAATTACTACAGCTGACAGTAGTGCAGGGGGTAAGCATATTCTTGGTAATGATGCTAGAGGCATGAAACGCTACATACAAGATGGGCTAGTAACTAAAGCGGATATTAACAGCGGTTATGATGGTAAATATGTAACAGCACCTGTAGATGGTATAGACGGCGCCAATACCCCACCCTTTATCGCAGCAGCAGATAAAGCAGGTAAGCAATTGCCATTTGTGGTTACCTGGGCAAGCCGTAGAGATGTTTCAGGCGGTGTATTAGTAAGAGCAAAAGGCATGAATGCCAATAAAGTTACCGAGCTAGGAGTTGTAGATAGTACCGATATATATCGTATTATGTACTATTCTTTATTTAATAAGTGGTTACCAAAAAAATAGTTAATA
>CAZJWQ010000073.1:0-6291 GCA_964549645.1 uncultured Piscirickettsiaceae bacterium
TTAATGATAAAGTACGAGGTAATAATAGTAGGCGGTGGTCATGCAGGTACAGAGGCCGCTTTAGCATCCGCTCGTATGGGTGTTAATACGCTATTGCTTACTCATAATATTGATACTCTAGGGCAAATGTCTTGCAACCCTGCTATTGGTGGCATAGGTAAGGGGCATTTGGTTAAAGAAATTGATGCTCTTGGTGGGGCTATGGGGTTGGCTATTGATGAAGCTGGCATTCAGTTTCGTACTCTTAATGCATCTAAAGGCCCTGCGGTTCGTGCTACTCGTGCACAAGCTGATAGGGTTTTATATCGCAAAGCTATCCGTACTCGCCTAGAAAACCAACAAAATCTATTTATATTTCAGCAAGCTGTTGACGATTTAATTGTTGAAAATGGACAAGTGGTTGGTGTTAAAACTAAAATGGGTTTAAATTTTTATTCTCCACAAGTAGTTTTAACTGTTGGTACTTTCTTAGCAGGAAAAATTCATATAGGTCTACACAATTATGAAGGCGGTAGGGCGGGTGATGAACCAGCTAATCGCTTAAGTGCAATGTTACGTGATTTAGATTTACCAGTAGGGCGTTTGAAAACAGGAACCCCACCTAGAATTGATGCCAGAAGCGTTGATTTTAGTGCTATGGAATTACAAGCTGGTGATACACCTCTACCAGTTTTTTCTTTTATGGGCAATGTTGCAATGCACCCCAAGCAAGTTCCTTGCTATATTACTTATACTAATAATAAAACTCATGATGTCATTCGTGCTTCTTTAGATAAATCACCAATGTATGCCGATGATGGTGAGATTGATAGTATTGGTCCAAGATACTGCCCTTCTATAGAAGATAAGGTGATGCGTTTTGCCGATAAAGATAGGCATCAAGTTTTTATTGAGCCAGAGGGCTTAGATTCAAACGAGCTTTACCCAAATGGCATTTCAACTAGTTTACCTTTTGAAGCACAAATACAAATAGTTAGATCTATGCAAGGCTTAGAAAATGCTAAAATAATGCGTCCTGGTTATGCTATTGAATATGATTATTTTGACCCTAGAGGTTTAAAGTTGTCTTTAGAATCGAAAGCAATAGATGGTTTATATTTTGCAGGGCAAATTAATGGCACCACAGGTTATGAAGAAGCTGCTGCTCAAGGATTATTAGCAGGTTTAAATGCTGCTCGTCGCTCACAAGACAGAGAACCATGGACGCCAAGAAGAGATGAGGCATACTTGGGGGTGTTGGTTGATGATTTAATCACTCTAGGAACTAAAGAACCTTATCGTATGTTCACTTCTCGTGCGGAGTACCGTTTGATGTTACGTGAAGATAATGCTGACCAACGGCTTACGCCAATCGCCTATGAAATGGGCTTGATTGATGATGCTCGTTGGGATAGTTTTCAGCGTAAATTAAATGCGGTAACTTCTGAATTAGCAAGGCTAAAAAATATTTGGATTTACCCACAACACCCAGAAGCCAAGCAAGCAGAACAATTAATGGGTTTGCCATTAAGTAAAGAGCATAGGCTGTATGATTTACTAAAAAGACCAAAAGTAACTTATAAATCTTTAGCAAAAATGAAAGTTTTTGGCATAGCAAATACAGATAAATTAGTTATTGAGCAAATTGAAATAGAAGCAAAATATTCTGGATATATTGCACGACAAAAATTAGATATTGCAAAACAACAAAAATCAGCTAGAGTAAAAATACCTTATAATTTAGATTTAGATATAATTTCAGGTTTATCCAATGAAGTTAAGCAAAAAATTCAAGACTTTAAACCTGAAACGATCGGCATGGCATCAAGAATTTCAGGTATAACTCCAGCCGCCATTGCCATAATGCTTGTTTATATAAAAAAACATAATAAATCAAAAAAAGATTAATAAATGTCGCTAAAATATCTAAATGAACTAAAGTCTCACCTTGATAATATAGGGTTAGAGCAAACAAATATAAGTAATGCTTGTAATAGTACCAAGTTAATTGAATATTTATTACTGCTTGAAAAATGGAATAAAATTTATAATCTCACCTCTATTCGTAAGTTGGATGAAATGTTTATAAAACATTTATTAGATAGTTTAGTTGTAGCACCTTTAATTACTGGCAACAAATTAATTGATGTTGGTTCAGGTGGTGGCTTACCAGGGGTTGTGTTGGCTATATTGTTCCCAGAAAAACAAATAGATTTACTAGATAGTAATAGCAAAAAAACTCGATTTTTAATCCAAGTAAAAGCAGAGTTAGGCTTAAAAAATATTACAGTTATTCACGAAAGAGCAGAAGAATATCAACCAGATGTTTTATATGATGGCGTGGTTTCAAGAGCATTTTCTTCATTAAATGAAATGTTAAATCTAACAAAGCATTTATTAACCAAAGATGGTAATTGGTGGGCAATGAAAGCACAAAAAGCACAAGTAGAGTTAACACATCTACCTAACTCAGTAATGCTAATTAACAATTTTGAATTATCAGTACCAGGTTTAGATGCAAAAAGAACTCTTATACAATTACAAAGGGCTTTTTAATAATGGGTAGAATAATTTCTCTAGCTAATCAAAAAGGCGGCGTTGGCAAGACAACTTCTAGTGTTAATCTTGGTGCTGCACTGGCTCGCATGAATAAAAAAGTGCTATTAATTGATATGGATCCACAAGGTAATGCGACAGTGGCAGTTGGTATTGATAAAGATACTTTAGAGTTATCTGCCTATGATTTATTAGTAACTAAAAAAAAGGCTGAAAATATTTTAGTAAATACGCAAGTGGAAAACCTTGATTTAATTGGTTCTAATACAGACTTAACAGCGGCAGAAGTTGAGCTCTTAAGCCTTGATGACGGGGCTAGTAATTTAAAACACGCCTTACATGAGTTAAAGGCACTCTACGATATAATTATTATTGATTGCCCACCGTCTTTGAATATGTTGACTATTAATTCTTTGGTTGCATCTGATGGCGTATTAGTGCCTGTGCAGTGTGAGTTTTTTGCCCTAGAAGGTTTATCATCATTAATGGATACTATTAGTGCTGTGCAAGAAGATCTTAACCCCAACCTGCTTATTGATGGCTTGTTAAGAACTATGCATGACAGAAGAAATAATTTAGCTAATGATGTCTCAAATGAGCTAGTATCTCATTTTGGCATGAAAGTGTTAAAGACAATTGTGCCAAGAAATGTACGTTTAGCAGAGGCACCAAGCCATGGAGAATCAATTTTAGATTATGATATTAGCTCTAGCGGGGCTATTGCATACTTAGCATTGGCTAATGAATTAATTAGAAAAACTAGCACCTAAATCCTGCCAGTGCTTGCACGTATATAACGCAAGCTATTGACTTGTAGAGCTAATTTTAATTCTTCGGGAATATCAATAAGTATTCCACTCGAATTAAAATTGCTCTACAAGTCAATAGTTTACATTCTATATGCACAATCACTGGCAGGATTTAGGTAGTATTTAAGAGGTTTAAAATGGCAAAGAAAAGTGGAATGGGGCAAGGCGGAGTAAGAGCTTTATTTGGAGCTAGGCAAAAAACCGAAAAATCAACTACAGATTTAAGAATAGAAAAGATTTCAATAGAAAAACTTGTGCCAGGGCTTTATCAACCCAGATACGCCTTCAATAAAGAGTCATTAGCAGAGCTTGCGGACTCTATTAGAATACAAGGCATTATTCAGCCAATTATAGTAAAAAGTGTTGCTGATAATAACTATGAAATTATTGCAGGAGAGCGTCGGTGGCGGGCGGCAAAAATAGCAGGTTTAACAGCTGTACCTGTGGTGGTACGCCAAGCGGATAATCAAACAACTTTAGCAATGGCTCTTGTTGAAAATATGCAACGAGAAGACTTAAATCCCATAGAAGAAGCTTTAGGCTTAAAAAGGTTAATGAAAGAGTTTGACGTTAATCAACAAGGTGTGGCCGATGCAGTAGGAAGATCTAGGGCAGCAGTTAGTAATTTATTAAGATTGCTTAAGTTGCCAGAAAAAGTTCAAGAATGGATGCATTTAAATAAATTAACAATGGGGCATGCTAGAGCAATTATTACTTTGCCAGAGGCGTTGCAGTTAGATTTGGCACAAAAGTCTATTGATAAAAAATGGACAGTAAGGCAAATGGAGCAAGCTGTACAAAATACGCTAATACCACGTAAATTTAATAAAAAAACGCAGCCAGAACTAGCCCAAGCTATTTTGACTAAAGAAATAGCTTTAGCAAAAAAAATAACTGCTAAAGTTAGGATAAAACATCATGTAACAGGCAGGGGTAAAATAGAAATAACTTATAAGTCTGAAGAAGAGCTTAATAGATTGTTGAGGAATATTAAATAAAATTAGATTTATTACAGATATAACTAGATTTTATGGGCATAAAAGTATATCATCCCACCCGTTTAATCGCTTAAAGCGAAATTAAGGTTAAATACAAAATTATGAACAATGAAAAGTTGCCAAAAAAAGCAACAATCCCTAAAAAAGAAGTTAAACCTGCGTTAAACTTTTTAATGATGGGTGCAGGTTCAATGTTTACTGGCACGGTTATAGCAGGGTTTTTAGTGGGTTTTGCAATAGACTACTTGCTTGGGACTGCGCCTATTTTTATGTTAGGTTGTGGGCTTTTAGGCTTTATAGGTGGTTTTTTAAAAGTGCAAGCGTTATCCCAAAAGTTGGATGCCGCTGTGGCAACAAAAGAATTTAAGAAATAAATAATTTAAGAAGATCAATGAAGTTTAACAATTTTACTAAACCATTAAAAATACAAGGAGCTATCGGTTTGATAGCTGTTGTTGTTTTTACTTTTTGGGGTAGTTTTGAATCTTCATTGTATGGTTTTTTTGTGGGTATTGTAAATGTAGCTCTGCTTGGTTTGACCTTTAGTAAGGCAAATAAAGAAGCTGCAGAAAGCCCGCAAACTGGTATTTTGATTTTATATATGAGTGCCGTAGCTAGATTTGTTCTGCTAGGGGTTTTATTTGTTGTAGGTTTATCTCTATTTGGGCTTGAGGCTATGCCAGTTGTGGTAACTTTTGTGGTTATGCAACTAGGGCAAGCTTTTAACTTAATGGGTAAGCGTAGATTAACTGATTGAGGAGTACATTTTGAGTGTAGAAGCGGTAGGGCCTACCCCTGTTGAGTATATTAAGCATCATTTAACTAATGCAAGCATTGGTGAAGGTTTTTGGACAGTTCACGTAGATACGGTAATAGTCAGTGCCTTACTTGGCTTTTTAATTGTTTTTCTAGGTCATAGAGTAACTAGGAAAATGGAAGCAGGAGCTCCAACCGGGTTTCAAAATGTTGTGGAAGTTATCTTGGAGTTTGTGCAAACAAATGTAAAAGATGCTTTTCCAGGGCATCACCCGCTTATAGCTCCATTAGCTTTAACAGTGCTTTTATGGGTGTTGTTAATGAACGCTATGGATTTGTTACCTATTGATATGTTACCGGTCTTATATCAAACAATAGTTGGTGACCCTGGTGCTTATCTAAAGGTGGTGCCTACCACTGATATAAATACAACCATGGCATTGGCATTAAGTGTGTTTGCTTTAGTGCTGTATTTTAATGTTAAGAGTAAAGGTCTTATAGGTTATATTAAAGTGTTATTATTCCATCCTTTTGGAAAGTATTTCATACCTTTTAATTTAATTATGAACCTTGTTGAAGAAGTTTCAAAACCAATTTCATTAGGCCTGCGTTTATTTGGAAACATTTTTGCAGGTGAATTAATATTTATGTTAATTGCAGTAATAGGCGGAACTTTAGCGGTAGGTTTCGCAATGATCTTCTGGGGTCCGGTTCATATACTACTAGACTTTGTTTGGATAATATTCCACGTACTGGTTGTTACCCTGCAAGCATTTATATTTATGGTGTTAACCATTGTTTATTTAGGAATGGCTTCAGAGCCTGGACACTAGGTAATAATCTAAGAATACCGAGCTTTTGTTTGTGAATTAAATATTAGCTCAAGTATCAAGGGGGGATATCCTCTCTTGCAATTAATTGTTTTTATTGAACACTTAATGTAACAAGCTTTTTTAACTTTTAACCCAAATACATGTTTGTATATAGCGTATAATATTGGTCGTTTATAAGTTTATAATAAATATCTTGCTTAAGGTAAAACTTAAGGTTTAATGTTTTTATATAACTTGTGATAAAAGATCTATTTTTTTATGCTAAATAAAATATGGGTTTGGAATTAACTACTACCCTAATCCCTAGATAGAGATTGGATATATAGTGCTAGCCCTTGTTTGCTAGGCGTTTGCAAAAAA
>CAZJWQ010000074.1:0-6261 GCA_964549645.1 uncultured Piscirickettsiaceae bacterium
ATGATAGAAAATTTACCTATCAAGAACTATCAAAACTTGCAGGGATTGATGAAGACAAAGCAAAAAGAATTTTAGAATTTACTCAAAGTAAAAGTAATTCTCATTCTGCATGGCTTACTTTTATGTATCCTCGTTTGTATATCGCAAAACAACTTCTAAAAGATGACGGAGTTATTTTTGTCTCTATTGATGATAATGAAGTGGCACAATTACGGCTTTTGATGGATGAAATTTTTGGGGAGGAGAATTTTGTCGCAGAGTTTGTGTGGACAGGTAAAAGTGGTTCAGAAGATGATAGTCATATAAGAAATAATAAAGAATACATATTATGCCATGCTAAATTTATAGATACTTTTAAAGTGGGGTTAGATGAAAAAAAAGATGAAAAATTTATTTATTATGATGAAATAAAAAAAGATTACTATAAAAGACAGTTGTTACGAAAATGGGGAGATAACAGCAAAAGAGAAGATAGGCCCAATCTTTATTATTCTATAAAAGACGATAAAGGGGACGATTTTTATCCAATGTTGTCAAACGGTGAAGATGGATGTTGGAGGTGGTCAAAAGAAACAATGCAAAAATCAATTAATAAGGGGAGAATTGAATTTGCACATAACAGTAAATATGAGGCTTATGAAAAAATATTTAAGTCAGAGGAAAGAAATAAAACAAAGAAATATCAGAGTCTTTTACAGGAATTAGGCAGTAGTTCTGTTGGAACAAAAGAGATAAAAAATATTTTTAAAGGGGTGGGGGTTTTTTCCAATCCAAAACCGACTAAATTGTTGGCACAATTATGTAAAATAGCAAATACTGATAACGACCTTATCCTCGACTTCTTCGCAGGTTCAGGAACAACAGGCGATGCCGTAATGCAACTTAATGCAGAAGACGGTGGAAATAGAAAATATATTCTTGTGCAACTTCCAGAACAAATTGATAAAAAGAAAAACAAAACTGCTTATGATTTTGTAAAAGAGGAGTTAAAAATAGAAAATCCAACTATTTTTGATATTACAAAAGAAAGATTGATAAGAGCAGGAAAGAAAATAAAAGAAGAAAAAAAAGACAAAGATTTAAAAACGCAAGATTTTGGCTTTAAGATTTTTGAAACTATTCCAAACGATGAAGGAACATGGGAAGATTATAATTTTGAAGCAGAAGAATTTGACCCGCAAATTAAACTTTTTGATGAAAGTAAATTGTCTGCTGATGACCTAAAAACTCTTTTAACAACCTGGAAAACAAATGACAATATTCCACTTACTAAAGATTTAAAAGCGATAGATTTAGATGGCTACAAAGGACATTATTTTGATAATAAACTTTATCTAATAAATACAGAATTTAAAACAAAAAATCTTAAAAAACTTTTAGAAGAAATAGATAGCAATAAAGACTTTAATCCAGCGACAATAATTGCATTTGGATACAATTTTGAATCTAAAAATTTAAGAGAAATTGCAGAAAACATAAAATCTTATGCTAATAAAAAACATATAGATATTGATTTTATAACAAGGTATTAATATGGCAGGATTTAATTTTGAAAAAAACTTAGAACATCAATCTCAAGCCGTTAAAGCAACTATTGGAGTTTTTGATGGTGTAGAAATAAACGTGGCACAAGGAACAGAAAAACAATTTTCTAATCCTGTTTTTGATACACAAGCGAATTTTAAATTTGTTAATAATATAGGTGGTCTCCAAGAACAAAATAGTATTGAAAGAAGTGTAAAAGGGCAAAGTAATGTCATTGATATAATGATGGAAACAGGAACAGGAAAGACCTATACCTACACTAAAACTATTTTTGAGCTGAATAAATTATACGGAATTTTTAAATTTATAATTGTTGTCCCAACACTGCCTATTAAAGCTGGAACTATTGATTTTTTAAATTCTGCTAGTGCAAGAGAGCATTTTAAGGAACAATACGGCAAAACATTAAAACTGCATATTGTAGAGAGTAAGAAAGGTGGCAAGAATAAAAAATCCTATATGCCTGCTGCTGTAAATAGTTTTGTAAATGCTGGAGGTTTTGAGAAAAACAAAATCCAAGTATTAATTATCAACGCTGGAATGATAAATTCCCCGACCATGCAACAAAAATTTGATACAAGTTTATTTGATAAATATTCTGTGCCTTTTGAGGCTATTGCCAGCACAAAATCTTTTATGATAATTGATGAGCCACATAAATTTAAAAATGAAAGTAAAACTTGGCAAAATATAGAAAAATTAAAGCCCCAATTTATCATTAGATATGGGGCAACTTTCCCAGAAAAAGAACTAAAAGTAAAAGATATGTTTTCTGGAAAAATGGAAAAACAAAAAGTTAAAGATTATCATAATCTTATTTATAACTTAACAGCGGTTGATTCTTTTAATAGAAATTTAGTAAAAGGAATTATCGGACATATCACAGAATTTGAAACTGGAAAAAATATTATTGTAAAATTTGTAAATTCTGATGGAAAGGAAGCAAGTTTTGATTTAATAGAAAAAGGCAATAAAAAATCGTTTAAAGTTGCCAAAAAAGAAAGTTTAGAAAAAGTTCATAGTGCAATGACTGATTTAGTTATTGAAAACTTAAATAAAAGCACCGTTGTTTTATCAAATGGATTAGAGTTAAAAAAAGGCGATAAAATCAATCCTTTTTCTTATGCCGAGACTCTGCAAGAAACAATGCTTCAAAAAGCAATAAAACATCATTTTGCAAAAGAAAAAGAATACCTCACCAGAGAAGTAAAAATAAAACCTCTTACTTTGTTCTTTATTGATAATATTGAAGAATATAGAGGTAAAGATGGCTATATTAGAAAAACAGTTGAAAAGCATATTAAATTAGAAGTTAAAAAATTACTCGCAACAGAAGCTAATGAGTTTTACAAATCATATTTAGAAAAAACATTAGAAGATATTTCAAAAACTCATGGTGGATATTTTTCAAAAGATAATAGTGAAAAAGATGAAGCCATTGAAAAAGAAGTAAATGAGATTTTACACGATAAACAAGCCATTCTTGATTTAGCAAATCCAAGAAGATTTATTTTTTCCAAATGGACTTTAAGAGAGGGTTGGGATAATCCAAATATTTTTCAAATTTGTAAATTAAGAAGTAGTGGCAGTGAAATATCTAAATTACAAGAAGTTGGTCGTGGGTTAAGATTACCTGTTAATCAATATGGCAACCGTGTAAAAGACGAACAATTTTTCTTAAATTATTTCGTTGATTTTACCGAAAATGATTTTGTTGAAAAACTTGTAAATGAAATTAATGAAAAATCAGGTGCTATTTCAAGAGAAGAAGTGCCAGAAAAATTGCATGATAAGATGATTAAACAAATTGTTGAAAAATATAATATTTCTGAAGATGATCTATTAGAAAAATTAGATAATGAGAATGTTATCAAAAGGAGTAATGATTTTAAGGAGAATGGCTTTGAATATATAAAAGCAAACTATCCTCTTATTTTTGAAGGTATTGATTCAAATAAAGTAAGAAAATCCACCGACACTAAGAAAAAGCTAAAAATAAAAGTAGAAAAATATGCCCAATTAAAAGCATTATGGGAAAAACTTAATGAAAAAGTTGTATTAGAATATAAAATAGAAAACGAAAATGAATTTAGAAAACTTTTTACAGATTTCCTTAAAAACAATATTGAATTTCATAAAGAAGGTCTGCGAGAAAAAACAGTAGAAATAGGATTTGAAAACAATCAAGCTGTTTTAAGAGAAGCTACTGCTGTATATGGAAATGAAGCAACCTCCATTTCTACAATGCACTACGATGACTTCTTAAGTCAGTTATCTAAAGTATTACATATAAACTTAAAAACTCTACACAAGTGTTTTTCTGACACAAAAGTAGAAATAAATAAATATCTAAATCAATCCACTATTAGAATATTAAAACAAAAGTTTGATAATTATTTGATGTATGAAGCATTAAGTAAATTTAGTATTGAATATCAAAAAGTAGCAAGCTCAATTCATCCAACAAAACTAACAAATACTGATGGGCAAATAATAGATGGAATTAATGCTTCTGATGTAGGAGTATTTTACTCTGATGAAAAAGTAGCCGACAATTATCTTTTTGATGAATTATTTTATGATTCAGAATTAGAAAAGGAAAATATTAAAACAAATATTAATGAGGTAATTATCTTTTCAAAAATACCTAAAAACTCCATTAAAATTCCTGTTGCTGGTGGGAAAAGTTATTCTCCAGATTTTGCATATGTTATTAATTATGAAGATGGTAGGAAGAAGTTGTATTTTATTGTAGAAACAAAAAATGCAGATGAAGAGAGTTTAAGAAATGAGGAAACACAAAAGATTAAACATGCAGAAAAGTTTTTTGGAGACACAATAGAAATCAAGTTTAAAACACAATTTAGTAATAAAAAAATCGTTGATTTAATTAGTGAAATAACGGAGATATAGAAAATGTATAACAAATCGTTGCATTTTCGCTGTATGTTCACTTTACGACTAAAAACAACTTAGAAACCGACAATACCTAACAAGCGGGCACTGCCGACGTTGCTAACACTTGCAGAATTTAGGTCTTAATTATTTAAAATAGCAAAGGGCATAATTTGCTCTATATTATTTTTATTTTCTGCCAACATTAACAACCTATCAAACCCTAATGCGACTCCTGAACAATTGGGTAGCTTTTGTGCTGTTAAGGCTTGTAATAGTTTTTTATCTATAGGGTAGATGCTTTTGTTGGTTGCTTTTCTTAACTTTATATCTTTATTAAATATGCATAAATATTGGTTGGCATCTTGCAATTCTAAATAGCCATTAGCTATTTCCATTTTGTTTACAAATACCTCAAACCTCATGGAGGTTATTTTATTGGTAGATATTTTAGCCAATGCCGCATCTTTTGCAGGATAATTATATAAGCAGGTTATGCAGTTATTACCAAGTTTTGGTTCTATAATTTCGGTTAGAATTAATTGTTCCCATAAGTTTTTATCATCATTATCTACCCCTACTATCTCGGGCAAATGTGCTAATTTATTTTTGCATTGTTGTGCGGTTGCTAGGTGAATGTTATCTATATTTGCATAATCTTTAAATGCTTGTTGGTAGGTTATATATTCTATTGCTAAATTACCTAGTAATAATTGGATTACTTTAGCTGTTTCTTCCATCATTTGTTGTAAGGTAAAATCTAGT
This sequence comes from uncultured Piscirickettsiaceae bacterium, assembly GCA_964549645.1. Taxonomy (GTDB): domain Bacteria; phylum Pseudomonadota; class Gammaproteobacteria; order Thiomicrospirales; family Thiomicrospiraceae; genus Hydrogenovibrio. The sequence goes on from CAZJWQ010000074.1 coordinate 5,206, forward strand.
CTATACCATTCTAACATGGTAAATTCTGGTTGATGACGCGGGCTTAAATCACCTTGGCGAAAAGCTTTTCCTAAATAATATATATCTCCAGAGCCTGCACAGAGTAATCTTTTCATGGTGTATTCTGGTGATGTATGCAGGTAGTAGGTTAGCCCATTATTTACGCTTGGTAGGTTTAATGATGTGGTTAGAGGCTCTAAATGAAAATCAGCTGTGGAGGCTGAAGATAATATTGGCACATCTACTTCCATTACATTATTAGTATAAAAAAAATGCCTAATACTGGCTAGTGCATTTGCTCTATTTTTTAAAGTTGTAGTAGAAGCTGTGGGCTGCCAGTTTTCCATGAATAATTATTTTCTTAGGATCTTTTTTTAGAATTATTTCGCTCTAGAGATATATTCCCCAGATTCTGAATTACAAATAATTTTTTCGCCAACTCCAATAAATAACGGCACTTGAACTACTGCTCCTGTTGAAAGAGTAGCAGGTTTACCGCCTGTCCCCGCTGTATCGCCTTTTAAACCAGGGTCTGTATCAGCTACTTCTAAAGTTACTTGTTTTGGTGGTACAGCAAGTATAGGGTTGCCGTTCCATAGCGTTACCGTACAGGTGCTTTGCTCTACTAACCACTTTTCGTACTGTGCAACAGCGGCATGATTAGCTTGATATTGCTCAAAAGAGGTTTCATCCATAAAATGCCAAAAATCACCATCTGTATATAGGTACTGTAAAGATATTTCTATTACATCAGCTGCTGCTACTTTTTCGCCTGATTTAAAGGTTTTTTCAATCATTTTACCAGTAAGTAAATTACGAAATTTAACTCTATTAAATGCTTGCCCTTTACCAGGTTGCACTATTGTATTATCAACTATGTTGCATGGCTGTCCATCCATTAAAAATTTCAAGCCGTTTTTAAATTCATTTGTACCGTAAGTTGCCATATTCAAGCCTAATCTATAAAATAAGGGTTTTGCTAGAATCCAATTTTTAACATTGGATTAGGGTTGTATTCTAAGGCATATGTATAAATGATTCAATCAATTGATGAAC
>CAZJWQ010000075.1:0-6251 GCA_964549645.1 uncultured Piscirickettsiaceae bacterium
TTACTACAATATTTAAAAATAACAAAACACAAGCTGTTAGATTGCCTAAAGCGGTTGAAATAGCTGAAAACATCAAGGAAGTTGTAATTACTTCAATTGGTAATACGCGCATTATCTCTCCGAAAGAACAGGCATGGGATATTTGGTTTAATACTGAAATAGTAACAGAAGACTTTATGTTAAATAGGGTGCAAGAAGAGCAACTTAGAGAAGATTTATGATTAAATATCTATTTGTTACAACAATGGTATGCCCTGTCTGATGCAGGTGCAGAAGAATTTCTTTATGACGTTCCTATTTCTAGGCAATTCACTAAATTACAACTCACTCGAATACCTGATGACATTACCATTTTAAATTTTCGCCGCATAATAGAAAAACATAGTCTAAGCGAAAAGTTTTTAACCATTACAAATCGTTACCTAGAAGCCAAAGGACTTAAAGTTTCTCAAGGAACAATAATGGATGCCACTATTATTAAAGCACCTAGTTCAACTAAAAATAAAACTAAAACCAGAGACCCTGAAATGAAATCTACCCGTAAAAATGGACAGTATTTTTTTGGTATGAAAATTCATATTGGAACAGATCTAAATACCAACATAATTCATAGTGCTACAGTGACGGCTGCCAATGAATCTGATGTAGGTCAGATGGACAATCTTTTAAGAGATGAAGTTTACTATCGCTTGCTAATTTATATGAAAAAAGGGAGTTTTTAATGGCTTCATAGGGATGACTGTGCCCTAAATTAGCAAAAAAAGCTGATTTAGGACAGAAAAAAACAAAATAGCATTAAAATGCTATTAAAAATCTAGCTTTGCTTAGTATGATTCTTAGGAAAGTTAGTTATTAAGTTTTTCCTAAAGGAGATCTGCATATTTTTCAAGTGAATTCGATCGTTATTCACTAAAAATTGCTTTTCCTAATTTACAGAACAAACTTTACACTACCCTACACAACTCCAAATCTTGCTTAATCACAAATTTGCCAACGCCATAAATCTAACAAATGTAACTTAAGATACCCCCAAGTTAAAACAAGAAGCACTTCAGCCACTTGCTTTTAAATTGGAGGATATATTGTGATAATTAATCAAATAGAAATACAAGTTGTAACGGACTTTAATCCCAAAAAAGATGGAGAGGTCATTAAACCAAAAAAAGGAGGGCAAGTTAGGTTTTTACTTACTAATGATTGTTCTGCCCATTGCAGCTATTGTCATAACGAAGGTCAGTCTACTGGAAATAGGCAGGATTTATCATTATCAGCCATAAAGTCATATTTAGACGACTGGAAGAAACATAACATAATGCCGCTTGAAATTGTTTTAAGTGGAGGTGAACCTACTCTTAATAAAGAATTTCTAGAGATAGCAAAGCTGTGCAAATCTTATGTTAAATATCTTTCTGTTGATACGCATGGTGGTCATTATAAAAAACTAATACCTAGTTTTAAATATATAGATGAATTGAAAGTACATATTGACTCATTAAATGAAGAAGCAAACATGGAGCAAATGGGCGTTAAGGTATCTAATGCAAAAAAATCTATGTTTGCTGCCCAAAATTTAGGGGTAAATGTAATTATCAATCACCCTATGTTAGATTCAGTAGAAGGTTTAGAATTTGCTGAACAAAGTAAAAAGCTGGGTATAGATTGTAAATTAATACAAATACACCTTAATTCATCAGATAGAAAAGTTTTAGATTTAAATCTTCCAAAAAATTATACCTCTAAAAAGGAAGGTTCTTTTATTTGTAAAGAAACTAATCATAAAATTTATTTAAAGTCTTGTGATAATGCTGACAATGAAACTCAGCCACTTTATATTAGCAAAAACGAGGTTCGGCTAGGAATGAAAGAAGATTAATTTTTTTATAAAAAAATTCAATATAAATTAACCGTTACAATAAAACATCTCAAATGATAAGGGTTCCAAGTATGAATACTTTAGATGAAAAAGAAATGCCTGAAAAAACATTACTATGTGTTCTTGGAAGATCTCCAGCAATATTAACAGAGACACTATATGGACTAGTCCATAAAGACGAGCCTTTTATTCCAAATAAGATAGAAGTAATAACAACTAAAATTGGTGCGGAACAGTGTAAATTAGCATTGTTTAAAGATAATGGCGGTTGGTTTTATAAGTTTTGTAAAGAATATGGCATTGAAGGAATTCAATTTACAGAGAGTGATATTTATTGTATTAAAGATTCAGAAGGTCAAGATATTGAAGACATAAGAAATGCAGAAGATAATACTGCACTTGCTAACTTAATAACGAGCCGTATTCAGTATCATACGCAATTAAATAGCGAATTGCATGTCTCTTTAGCTGGAGGTAGAAAAACAATGGGCTATTATGCTGGATACATACTATCTATTTTTGGAAGACCTAAAGATAGACTATCTCATGTTTTAGTTGATAGTAAGTTTGAAGGATTAAAAAACTTTTTTTATCCAACAAAATCAACGAATCCAATACAGGGGCATGACGGCAATTTGTTGGATACAAAAAAAGCACGAGTGGAACTGGCAGATATTCCTTTTATTCGATTAAGAGGTGCTTTAGATAAAAAACTAATAACCGGAAAATTAAGTTTTGAAGAGATTATAAAAAGGATGGAAGAGACGATTAGCGGTCCACCTAAAATTACTTTAATTAGAAAAGAAAATGCTTTATTGATCAATAACCAAGAAATAAAACTAAAGCCCATAGATTTTATATTTTACGACTGGGTCGCTAGCAAATCTAATAAGCTAGAAGTACCATTAACAGAAAATAATTGTGATGAAATTGACAAGAAAGACTTTATGGATTTTATTCACAATCACCATGAAATGAATATTTCATCAAGAAGTCTTGAAAGCTTATCAAAAGCGTTAGCACACTCTTTTATTAGTGAACGAAGAAACTCTATTAGTCAAAAATTAAAATCTGTTTTAGGCATAAAGTCTAAAAACTATGACTTAGTTTATGAGAAGAAAAAGGACCTTCGACATGTATCAGGCACTTTAGAATTAAATATAAAACCAGAAAATATATCCATAAAATAGAGAGAAATAAAATGTTAAAAATACAAAATCAATATCTAGACTATCTTTCAGCCGTTGAAGAAGAGGTTAGCAAAACAAACCTAGTAGATTCAGTAATTGATAGATTTAATTTTAAAGAAAGCATAAAGGCAATTTCAGAAACAGAATTGTTGATTCCTGTGATAGGTGCTTTTAGTGCAGGTAAAAGTAGCCTACTAAACTCATTCTTAGGTGAAAACAGACTACCAGAAAAAATTACTCCTGAAACATCTTTAGCGACAGAGTTAAGATATTCAGAAAATGAACGCATAGAAGCTGTTGGTAGTAATGGCAATGTCGAAGAATTTTCTATAGAAGAGATAGAAAAAATAAAAGATCGAGCAGCAGAATTTAAGCATCTAAGAATGTATCTTAAAAATGAAAACATTAAAAAAATTGAACCTCTAATCTTAGTTGATATACCTGGTTTTGAATCTCCATTAGATTTACACAATCAAACTATCATGGAATACATTAATAGAAGCGTGCATTATCTTATCCTCACAAGTATAGAGGATGGAAGCCTTACAAAGTCAATGAAAAGGCAGCCCCCTGCAACACCTAAAACTAATGGTATGGTAAAGCGTGTAAATTGCACAATCAAGGTTAACAGCTATAAATATTTAGAAGATATGAAGAAAGACCTAAATCAATTTTTAGTGAACTATAATAGTAACCGAAGGCACGGTAGATTAGTGAAAGAACTAAAAGTTAGAACGCCGTATCAAGCAATAGAAACCGAAATTCTCTAAAAATGGTTCTATCTAGAACCTTCTTTATTCAAGATTACACTCGATGAGTTCCTCTTGAAAATGATGAGCGGGATGGTACAACGTGGTGAAACTGGACAGGTAGTATAATCATGATAGGATGCACATTAGCATTGATTACACTCCTCCCGAAGAACATTAACAACAAAGCCACAAACAACTCATTAACCAATTAGAAGCAAATAATTAACCTACTTATAGGATATAAAATGAACTACAAACTTATAACAATTTTTCTATTATCTTTTCTGTCTCTTCTTGCCCTTACAGGTTGTAGTGGTGATCCAGACCCAAAAGACAGTATAATATTATCTCTTGAACAAAACGTATCCTCTCTTAAACAAGAAGCATCATCTTTGCAACAAGATATTATTGAATTAGAAGGAGAAAATAAGCTACTTCATGCAAGCATTGCAGAGCTTAATAAACAAGTAGGGGTAGGAAAAAAATATTTTTTAGAAGAGCACAGAATTAATGTCGCTGAAATAAAAATGCAGGCAAGTGATTCTCTTGTGAATCGCACTTTAATGATGATGCTTGTTACTTTTTTTATAGTAATTATTGCTTCTCTTATAGTAATAAGGGTACACCTTTGGACAAATAGAAAAATTTTAAAAAATAAAAAGACACATGAAGAAGAAAAGACTGAACTTAATGAAAAACATAACCTATCCCAAAAATTAATCTTGGATCTTGAACATCAAATTAAAAGTCTAAAACGTGCCTTAGACGACGGTGAAAAAAATGAGGTTTCTAGCTTATTGAGAACTTTAAAATCAGAAAGAGATCTAAAAAAAGATAAAATTGGAGGCCTCAATGACAAATAAGAATAAACATAAAAATAAGACTTTAACTCTGCAAGAAGGATTTGCTAATGATTAAACAAAAAATAACTAAAAGTGAATCTACTAATAAGGAAAAGGATGCAGCCGTAGCTCATGCAGCCATGGCTCATGCAGCTATGGCTCAAGAAGCCTCTATTAACAGAGAAAGGGAGCTACATGATAAAATCGTTTTACAACAGGAAGCGTTTAGCAACACCATGATTAGAGCAGCAGCAGCTGTTACTGAATCTAGAACAAAACTTAAACTTATGAGTTCTTTTCAAAAAAAAACAGCAAGTTATGCAGATAACTTAGCACGATATAATATAGAAATATTAAACTTAGAGTCTAAAATAAATCATTTAAAAACAAAGATAGAGCCTGCTGTTAAAATAATAAACAGTTTAAAAGAGGGTATAGATCGACACATATTTCTTTACCAAGATAACAACTCTCACATTAACAATATATTTACAGAAATTGAAAATATTCTATTTGAATACTCAAGAAAAATTAACAGTAATGAGTTTGAAAATATTATTGTTGAAAAAAAATATTTATTAGAGCGCAAGTGCCAAGATATTGAAAATTTAGAAATTAGAATCTTATCAATGGAGCTAAAAAGATTAAATAGAAAAAATGAGATTCAGACAAACATTGATGAATTAAAAGATTTAGACCTACAATTAAAATATTTAAAAAATAAAAAAACACAAAAAGAGTTTTCAGATTTATTTAAAATCACAACACAGCCAATGAAAGACTTTGAGCGGGATTCTCAGGAAGAGCTAGTTCTTAAGGATGAGAAAATTCTGGATTTAAACCCCCACCAAACACAAAACCAGAGTGATTTTAACAAATAGATTGAGCCTGTAAATTATTTAATTTAACCCCCGTCATTTAAAACATATTATGAGAGACCTTTGCATAAATGGATGCACAAATTAAAATGGCTATATTTCACAATCTTTTGCCAAAAAATAAGCTTAATAACTAGCTATTAAGCTTATTTTTTGAGCAAAACCTAGCAAAATATATCTCATTTTTATTCGCACCCCATTTATGCAAAGGTCTCTATGTTTGTTAATATAATGATTAGAGTTTAGCTACTCCTCCGATTTTTACATCAATAATAATCCAACTAATCGTGCACAACTTTCAATATTAGGAAAGATTTTTGCTACACGGATTTGTTTTTTAATAAATTAATTCAGCCTCTCTAGCACATTGCTAATTCGAAGTAGTTTGCTGTTAAATTCACTTAGCCCAAAAGAGAATACACTCAAACTTTCATCAATATTTTCTTCCAACCATTTAGTAAATTTAGGCTATTTTTTAACAGCCTTTCGGCTAGGTTGCCCTTGGACTAAACTAAAGAAGGCTGTACCAGCACTTGAGAAGTCTTAACAGCCTTTCGGCTAGGTTGCCCTTGGACACAACTAGTATTGTTTGGGAACGAACTAATAACGTCTTAACAGCCTTTCGGCTAGGTTGCCCTTGGACAGTGGCTGTATTCTAAATTATTTATCAATAAATTGTCTTAACAGCAATTAGGCTAGGATGCCATTGGACAATT
>CAZJWQ010000076.1:0-4247 GCA_964549645.1 uncultured Piscirickettsiaceae bacterium
AATAATGCTTTCTTTCCACCGTTCCAGTTTATAAAAACTGGTGGCAGGTGCTAAATAAAAAGAGAACAAGCATGAAAAGAATGCTAATTAATGCAACCCAATCTGAAGAAGTTAGAATAGCTTTAGTTGATGGGCAAAAACTATATGATTTAGATGTTGAAACTCCGTTTCATCAAAAGAAAAAAGCTAATATTTACAAGGGTATTATAACTAGAATTGAGCCAAGCTTAGAAGCTGCTTTTATTGATTATGGCTCAGAAAGACATGGTTTTTTACCTTTTAAAGAAGTAGCAGAGGAGTTTTTTCCTAAAGAAAATCAAGATAAACGTCCATCTATTAAAGATGTTTTAAAAGAAGGGCAAGAAATAATTGTTCAGGTACAAAAAGAAGAGCGAGGTAATAAAGGAGCCGCTTTAACAACACAAATAACTTTGGCAGGCCCGTATGTTGTAATGATGCCAAACAACCCAAAAGCTGGTGGTATTTCGCGTCAAATTGAAGGTGCTGATCGTTCTGAAACTCGTGAAGCTTTAAGCCATATAGATTTACCAGAAGGTGCGGGCTTAATTATAAGAACAGCTGGTGTAGGTAAATCAACTGAAGAATTGCAGTGGAGTATTAGTTATTTAGCTCAACTATGGGATGCCATTAAGACTTCTGCTAAAGAAAAATCAGCACCTTTTTTAATTCATCAAGAATCAGATATAGTAATACTAGCTATTCGTGATTATCTTAGGCAAGATATTGGTGAAATTATTATTGATGATATGGCTACTTTCCATAAAGCCAAAGAATTTATTCAACATGTAATGCCGCAACAGGTGTTTAAAGTAAAACCATATCAAGATACAACCCCTTTATTTACACGTTTTCAAGTAGAATCACAAATAGAAACCGCTTATACAAGAGAAGTTAAATTGCCTTCTGGTGGAGAAATTGTAATTGATATTACAGAGGCTCTTATTTCTATAGATATTAACTCAAGCCGCTCTACTAAAGGTGGAGACATTGAAGAAACCGCATACCATACAAATTTAGAAGCAGCGTTTGAAATTGCACGTCAGTTACGTTTAAGAGACCTTGGTGGTTTAGTAGTAATTGATTTTATTGACATGCATTCAAATCGTAATCAGCGTGATGTTGAAAATAAAATGCGTGATGCGGTAAAAACTGATAGAGCAAGGGTGCAAATTGGTAAGATTTCACGGTTTGGTTTATTAGAAATGTCAAGACAAAGATTAAGACCTTCTATAGAAGAATCTACACAAATGGTTTGCCCGCGCTGTAAGGGTGTTGGTGTTATTAGAGGTATAGAATCATTAGCTTTATCTACTTTACGTTTAATAGAAGAAGAAAGCATGAAGGAGTCTACTCGTAGAGTAAGCGTGCAACTACCCGTTGATGTAGCATCATTTTTATTAAATGAAAAAAGACATCAGATAATTAATATAGAAGAAAGACATAGTTTACATATAATGATTATCCCAAATGAGCATCTTGCAACTCCTGAATACTTAATTGAGAGAATTCGCCATGGTGATGAAATGTCAGCAGATTCAAGCTATAAAATCAAAGATATTACTAAAGAGGATGAGAAGCAAGCTGTAGACGCTCCGAAAAAAATAAAAGAAGAGCCTGCAATTAAAAATTTACAACCATCATCATTACCACCGTTACCTAAAAAAATTACAGGAGCAACTAAGCAAAGTTTAATTTCAAAAATGTGGAAATCTATATTTAATGCCACTGAGGCAGAGACTATTGTAGAAGAACCTACAAAAGAGAATATAAAGCATACCAAGCACCATAGAAATAATAAAAATCGTAATCGTAATAAACGTCGCCCTTCAAACAGTACTACAGAAAAAGCAGCTACTGCTAAAGTGGCAACAAAAAAAATAGTAAAAAAAGTAACGGAAAAAAAGCCTACTAGAAGCAATCCTAATGAAGGTAAAAATGTTACGGTTAAGGATAGTGTTAATAGCGAAAAACCAAACCCTATTGCAAAAGCAGAAAATCTACCGAAGGTCTCTAAAGAGCAAAAGCCTAAACGTAGAAGCCGCTATAATTCAAGAAATTACAATGGCAGAAGACGTAAGCCAGCAGGGGCAGAAAATATGTCTATTTATCCTACTAATTTAACTGAAAATAAAGATGCAGTGGTTGTTAAGGAAGAGCTTAAAACTGATACAGATAAATAAACAAATAAAAGTAATAATTTAAATGGAAAAACACTTTAACCCTAAACTTATTGAAAGTAAATGGTATAAAAATTGGGAAGATAATGGCTACTTTAAACCTTCTGCAAGTAGCACGGGTAATAATTATAGTATAATGATTCCGCCACCAAATGTGACAGGTTCGTTGCATATGGGGCATGCATTTCAAGATACTATTATGGATACATTAATTCGTTACCATAGAATGAAAGGCGATGAAACCTTATGGCAACCTGGTACCGACCATGCTGGTATTGCTACACAAATGGTAGTTGAAAGGCAACTTGCTGAAGATGGACTTACTCGCCATGATATTGGTCGAGAAGAGTTTATTAGAAAAATTTGGCAGTGGAAAGAAAAATCTGGCAATACCATTACTAAGCAATTAAGAAGGCTTGGGGCTTCACCTGATTGGAGTCGTGAAAGATTTACTATGGATGATGGTCTGTCAGAATCGGTACAGACAGTATTTATTTCTTTACATAAAGAAGGGCTTATATATCGTGGTAAAAGGCTTGTTAATTGGGATCCTGTATTACACACCGCTGTATCTGATTTGGAAGTCATTTCAACCGAAGAGCAAGGTCATTTATGGCACATGAAATATCCATTAAGTAGCGGAAAAGGACATTTAATTGTTGCTACAACTAGGCCAGAAACTATGTTTGGTGACCAAGCAGTTGCCGTGCATCCTAATGATGAGCGTTATAATTCATTGATAGGGCAAACTATTACTTTACCTTTAGTAGGTAGAGAAATACCTATTATTGCTGATGAATATGTTGATATGGAATTTGGTACAGGTTGTGTAAAAATAACTCCTGCCCATGATTTTAATGATTACGACATGGGTAAACGCCATAATTTACCTATATTAAATATTTTAGATGACAACGCACAAATGAACCATAATGTGCCTGCACAATATCAAGGTTTAGATAGGTTTATAGCTCGTAAACAAGTTGTTGCAGCTTTAGAAACTTTACATCTTTTAGGTGAAATAAAACCACATAAGTTAATGGTTCCTAGAGGGGATCGTTCTAATAGCGTTATTGAGCCTTACTTAACTGACCAATGGTACGTTGCGGTAGAAGAATTGGCAAAACCTGCCATAGCTGCAGTAAAAAATGGTGATATAGAGTTTGTACCAAAAAATTGGGAAAATACTTATTTTGAATGGATGAATAATATTCAAGATTGGTGTATTTCAAGACAAATTTGGTGGGGGCATAGAATACCTGCTTGGTATGATAATGACGGTAATATTTATGTTGGTAAAACAGAGCAAGAAGTAAGGACTGATAATAATTTAGCTGTAGATTTAGTACTAAGGCAAGATAATGACGTGCTTGATACTTGGTTTAGCTCCGCTTTATGGACATTTACAACCCTTGGCTGGCCAGAAAATACAGATGAATTAAAAAAGTTTCACCCTACATCCGTTTTAGTAACAGGTTTTGATATTATATTTTTCTGGGTAGCCAGAATGATTATGATGTCACTAAAATTTACTGGCGAAATTCCTTTTAAGCAAATATATGTACATGGTTTAGTTCGTGATGGTGAAGGGCAAAAAATGTCTAAATCTAAAGGCAATGTACTTGATCCTATAGATTTAATTGACGGTATAACCTTAGAGGAGCTAATTAAAAAAAGAATCACTGGTATGATGCAACCAGAAAAAGCTACTAAAATTATCAAAGCTACTAAAAAACAGTTTGCTGATGGCATAGAGCCTTATGGTACAGATGCTATACGCTTTACTTTTGCTTCATTAGCTTCTAATGGTAGAGATATTAGGTTTGATTTAAAGCAGTGTGAAGGCTATAGGAATTTCTGTAATAAGCTGTGGAATGCCACTCGTTATGTATTGATGAACACGCAAGGCAAAGACACCGGAACAGATGATAGTTTACCAATAACACTATCATTAGCTGATAAATGGATTGTTTCTAAGCTACAACAAGTAGAAACAGATGTTGAAAAACATTTTGATAACTATCGCTTAGATTTAGCCGCTAATACTAT
>CAZJWQ010000076.1:4347-6241 GCA_964549645.1 uncultured Piscirickettsiaceae bacterium
GTTTTAGAGACTATTTTAAGATTAATTCATCCTATTACACCTTTTATTAGTGAAGAGGCATGGCAAATAGTAGCGCCTTTGACTGGTAAATCTTTAGATAAAAACCCTACTATTATGCAACAACCTTACCCTAAAGCTGATAGTTCAAAAATAAATATAGCAGCTATAGAAGAGCTAGAGTGGGTTAAAATGTTTATTATTGGTATAAGAAAAATTCGTTCTGAAATGAATATTTCTCCTAGTAAACCATTAACTATTTTATTAGATAACATGAATAAAAAAGATAAACAATACTTACTAAGTAATAAATTATCATTAACTTCCTTAGCAAAAGCTGCATCAATAACCATATTATCTAAAGAAGATATAGTACCTGAAGCTGCCATAAGCTTAGTGGGAGAGATGAAAATATTGATACCTTTGGATGGTTTAATTGATAAAAAAGCAGAAATAGCACGTTTAGCTAAAGAAGTTTCTAAGCTTGAAGCAGAAGTAAAAAGGTTCATCGAAAAACTTTCTAACCAAAAATTTATTTCTAAAGCTCCTGAAAAAATTATTTTAAAAGAAAAACAAAAATTAATAGACAGTGAAATAGCTTTAAAAAACATGAAGGAACAGTATGAAAAATTTAATAACTCCTAACTTAAGTAGCCTTGTTATTTACACTAGCACTAGTAGTTGGATTAAAAAGTTTTTTTTGTTAACTGTGCTAATGAGTACAGCTGCTTTTAGTACACATAGTTTTGCTAATCCCTCTGCAACTGGTTATACAAACTATGTTACAGATACTTTGCGAACTCCTTTACGCACTAACCCAACTCATAGGCATAAAATAATAAGAATGTTACCCCCTGGTTCTAAAGTTACAATTTTAAAAGCTAATAATGATGGTTGGTCAAATGTAATTTTTAACCATAGAGGCAGAGATATTAAAGGATGGTTGCCAAGTGCTTCTTTACAAAATATGCCTATAGCTCAAGATAGATTAACAAAGCAAACTGAAAAAGTAGGGACACTTACTAAAGAAAATACGCAGTTAAAAGTTGATTTTTCAACACTAACTACTAGGTACGAAGAAACAAGTGAAGAGCTTAGAGAAATTAAAAGTGAAAGTTTTCAAATTGAAAGTGAACTGTCACAACTTAAAGCTATTTCAGGGCAAAGTATACAGATTGGTCAAGAAAATGAACAACATATTAAGCGAATAAAAATACTAACGGATGAAAATATTATTATGAAAGAAAGAATATCTCAAGCAGAAGATGTTGTGCAACGTCAGTGGTTTTTAACAGGTGCAGGGGTATTGTTATTAGGTGTCTTATTAGGTAGGTTTTTTAGAAAACCAACTAAAAAAAATAAATGGAATAGTTTATAACCTAAATTCTGTAAGTGATTGCACAGATATAGCACAATCACATGCAGGGTTAAGATTTAAATAAAATATAAACAGCTCCCGTGCCACCATCTCTTGGTTGTGCACTGCAAAAAGCTAAAATGTAGGGGGTATTACTAAGCATTTGGTTAGATAGATTTTTTAACACAGGCTTGTCTAAATTTGAATTATAACCTTTGCCATGAATTAATAAACCGTATTTGTATTTATGCATTATAGCTTCTTGTATAAATATATTTATATGTTGCTCTGCTAAGATTTCAGTTTTACCGTGCAAATCTGCTATTATTTTAATATTAAATAAACCACTTTTAAGTTTTTTTATATCTTTTTGCCTAACCCCAGGTTGTTGAAAAAACATATATTGGTGTGCAGAAACGTTAGTAATATGATTATCATTATTTAAAGTTTGTTTTAAAGAAAAATCTTTCAAATTACTATGATTGTTCGCATTTATTTTAATTGTAGTAACCTGTTTTTTTTTACTTAAATTAATAACAT
>CAZJWQ010000077.1:0-6174 GCA_964549645.1 uncultured Piscirickettsiaceae bacterium
TTTAAGAGAAAAAACTGTGTTTACAATAGAACAAATTGACCCAAAAATGTTTCGAGAAAGAACTCGTAAAGCAACTTTTATTATTATGGCAATGTTTTTTACTATGGGATTACCACTTGCTCACTTTACTAGGCAAATTTTTAGTTTCACTAGCATACATCCATTTGTGTTAAATTTTTCAGGGGCTTTGATAGGTTTAATGATTACTTTTTGGATAGTTAAAACTTTTTACATTAAAAAGCCTTGGATGGCTGAAGCCATGTATTCATGGCGTTTAAAACGAACTTTAGCCAAACTGTATAATATAATGCAAGAGTTAAAATACCGTGTAGAAGAAGATGATCAAGATGCGATGAAAGTACTTAGATTTTATCATCTTGCGGTAGGGCAAATGTATAATTTAGAAAATAATAGCCATGCTAATATAGAATTAGTTGCTGAAAAAGACGAGTTAGTAAAAAAAATGACTTTACTTGGTTTAGACTTAAATCAAGTGTATATTGATGATAAAATAATAGATGATTATAAATGAGACCTTTTGCATAATTAAAGCACAGTTTATGAAACGCATAAAACAGCACCTTTTCTACCCAAAAATTCGTCAAATAGCTGGCTATTCTCCTTATTTTTGGCTAAAAAATGCACTATTTTCTACATTCCCTAAACCGTACTTTAATTATGCAAAGGTCTCATAAATAGATTTTAAAAAGGAGAATACAGATGCAAGCTTTATTATTTTTTATACTTATAGTTTTAGTTTTTATACTAGTTAAACTTGTTTTTAAAAAGGTTGATGACTTTAAAAAAGAATTTACTCCCAACCAAAAACCTAACCAAGCACCAACAAAAAAAATGGTAACCTGCCATACTTGTGGCATTCATTTACCTGAAGAAGATGCTTTGGCTTTGTCAGTTATTAATTCAAGCCAAGTTAAATATGCTTGCTGTGAAGAGCATATAGGTTGAAGAAATCTTTTATGAATATTGAATTTATTAAGTGCCATGGTTCTGGCAACAGCTTTGTATTAGTTGGAGACCCTAGAAAAAAGTTTGCCATGAATGAGCAAGATATTCCTAACTTTGCCAAAAGCATTTGTGATGAAATAGATACAGATGGTTTATTAATTGTTCAAAAAGATGAAATAAATGGTGCGGACTCACAAATGAGGATGTTCAATCCCGATGGCACTGAAGCTGAAATGTGCGGCAACGGGCTTCGATGCGTAGCTAGAGAGACTATGGAGGTATTAGGCTTAGATAAAGCTATAATAAGCACCTTTAATAATACTTATAAAGCCTGTAAAGAAGAAGAAATATCTAAAGGTGTTTATACTGTTTCTATTGAAATGGGTGAGCCTATTTTTGACCCTAAAAAAATACCTATCAGTGATGTAAAAGATAAAGTCATTGAGCAAATATTTTCTACTATATTTGGAGAAGACCTACCAGTAAGTATTTTAGGTATGCCTAACCCACATGTAGTTGTAGTGGTTAAAGCTGGTAACAAGTTCCCAATGGAGTTGTTAATTAAAACTGGTGAACTGGTAAATAATGATAGAACTACAATGTTTCCAAAAGGTGGTAATGTTAATTTTATTCAAAAACTTACCAAGAGTGAATTTTTTGTTGCTACCTATGAAAGAGGGGCGGGCTTAACTGAGTCTTGTGGTTCAGGGATGAGTGCATCTTCAATTATTGCATGTATACTTGAAGAAGCAGAATTTAATAAAGAAATTACCATTTTCAACAGAGGTGGTTTTGTTAAAACGGTAGTAAATAAGGATGATTATAAAGTAAAGCTAACAGGCAATGCTACATATGTTTTTACAGCTAAAACCTTTTATAACTCACAAACAGGAACAATAAATTCTTTTGATACCAAGTTAAATAATGAAGAAATTAATGCTTATAAGGTTGTAATAGAAGCAAAGGTTATTGTCTGACAACTAGGAAATAAAATCATTACAAATAGGGCAATTCTTATCTTGATTTAGGTTTAATTGCCTAAATTGCATAGTATAGCCGTCAATTATTAATAATTTACCTGCTAAAGTTTTTATATTTAAGATAGCTTTAATTGCTTCAATGGCTTGCATTGAGCCTACTAAACCAACAATTGGTGATAAAACACCACTGTAACTGCAATTTAAATCTTTGCCATCATCTTCTTTATATAAACATTGGTAGCAGGCAGAGTTATTAATTCTAAAATCATAGGTACTTAACTGCCCTTCCCAACGAATGGCAGCCCCTGAGATTAATGGTTTTTTATATTTATGACATATTCGATTTAATGAAAATCTGCTAGTAAAATTATCTGTACAATCTAATACTACATCAGCTTGTTTAATTAGCTCTTGTGCTTCTTGCTCGCTAAGTTTTTTATTAACTTCATCAATTTCTATTAAATGATTTAATTGTGTTAAATTTTCTTTAGCAGAAGTTGTTTTTGCTTGCCCAATATTGTGTTCACGATGGACTATTTGTCTTTGTAGGTTAGAGTCATCAACTGTATCAAAATCTACTAGAGTTATTTTACCAATACCTGCAGAGGTTAAATACAAAGAAGCAGGCGAACCTAAGCCACCTAGCCCAAAAATAACTACGCGTGAATTAGTTAATTTTAACTGCCCATCATAGCCAATACTTGGTAAAAGTATTTGGCGACTATAGCGGTTTAATTCTTCTGCACTTAATTTGTCTGTTTGCATTTTATTTGTCCTGTTTACATCCTACCCAAGGTAACTCTATCTTTATTACCATAATCTTTTATAGTTTTAAGTTGCTTAAAATTATTTTTCTGCATTATGTTAGTTACTTGCTTGGCTTGATTATAACCATGTTCAATTACTAACCAACCATTATCTGCTAAATAACTTGGGGCCTGTTGGCAAATTTGTTTAATAGCCAACAAGCCATCTTTACCAGAGCTTAAAGCCGTTATAGGCTCAAACATAAGATCTTTTTGCGTTAAGTGCAAATCCTGTTCTTCTATGTAGGGAGGGTTGGCTACAATTAAATCAAACTTGCTAGTTAAGGCAAGTTCTGTAAACCAATTGCTTTTTATGAAATCAACATCTATATTTAAGCTTTTAGCATTTAATACGGCTGTATCTAGGGTTTTTTCATCAAAATCTACCGCGTAAGCGATTATATTAGGCAGTTCATGTTTTATAGCACAAATAATTGCCCCAGTCCCTGTACCTAAATCTAAAACACTAGCATTATTTTTATTTTGTATTAATTTAAGAGCTTGCTCAACTAGTATTTCGGTATCTGCTCTTGGTATTAAGGTGCTGTTATTTACACTAAACTCTAAGCCCCAAAATTCTTTTATCCCTAAAATATAGGCAATTGGCTTACCTGTTAAGCGTTGTAATAATAAGGCTTGAAACTTTGCTTGTGCTGTGGCTACAATTATTTTCTCGGGCCAAGTATATAAATAAGTACGGTTTTTATTAAGAGCTTTGGCTAATAAAATTTCTGCATCAATTTTTGGTGAATTATCTATGCCTGCTTGTATTAATTGCTGCTTAGCATCAACTATTAATTGCTTAATTGTGGCTTGCATTTACTTATACCTAGATCCTACATGCTCGCTTGCAGGATTTAGGTTATATTTAATTGGCATTTAAAGCAGCTAATTGTTCTGCTTGATATTCATTAATTAAGGGGTTTATAACTAGGTCTAAATTACCTTGCATAATGTCATCAATACGATAGAGAGTTAAGTTTATTCTATGGTCTGATACCCTACCTTGTGGGTAATTATAGGTTCTAATTTTTTCTGACCTATCTCCTGAGCCCACTAAGCTCTTTCTTTCTTGGGCAATTTGTGCATCATGTACCCGTTGTTTTTCGTCCATTATTCTTGATGCTAATAACGACATAGCTCTAGCACGGTTTTTATGTTGTGAGCGTTCATCTTGGCATTCCACCACTGTTCCTGTTGGTAGATGAGTTATTCTAATTGCCGAATCAGTTTTATTTACATGCTGACCACCTGCTCCAGATGCTCTAAAGGTATCAACTTTTAAATCAGCAGGATTAAGATTTACTTCTTCTAAATCAGCAGCTTCTGCCATAATTACAACTGTAGCGGCAGAGGTATGCACCCTTCCTTGTGTTTCAGTAGCAGGTACTCTTTGTACCCTGTGAGCTCCAGATTCAAATTTTAGTTTGGAATAAGCCCCTACGCCAATAATACGAGCTATTATTTCTTTATAACCACCATGCTCACCTTCTTGAGAATTTACTATTTCTAGCTTCCAGTTAGTCTTTTCTACAAAACGGCTATACATTCTAAAAAGATCGCCTGCAAAAATAGCAGCTTCATCGCCACCTGTGCCTGCTCTTATTTCTAAAAATATATTAGCATCATCATTAGGATCTTTTGGCAATAACATTGTTTGCAAATCTTTTTCTAAAGATGCTATTTGTTTATTTAGCTCAGGCAATTCTTCTTGCCCCATTTCTTTAAGTTCTGGGTCTCCAGAACTAATCATATCTTTGGCTTCATCAAGATCACTTTGTATTGCGCAAAATAATGTAAAAATTTCTACGATTGGTGTTATTTGTGCATATTCTTTGGTTAGATTACGAAATTTATTTTGGTTGCTGATTATTTCAGGGTCAGAAATTAGATGATTAACTTCTTCTAATCTTTCAACCAGTATTTCTAATTTTTTACGGATAGAATTTTTCATTTTAAGGGTGTATTAACTTCTTTTAATAGGATTAATTGGGCAGAATCTAAAACATGCTTTTGCCCTTCTAAACCTGCTTGATGAATGTTTATAGTAGGCGTATGCAGTAATTTATTAGTTAATTGGTAAGCTAGTTTTTTAATAATTTCTTGAGCATCTTCACCATTTTCTAATTGATTAAGAGCTTCATGTACTGAATTGTCTTTTAACTGATAAGCCTGCTCTCTAAATGCTTGAATAATAGGGTTAGCTTGAATAGAGGCATTATATTTTGCCATAAAGTTGCTTGCTTGTGTACTAATAATTTCTTCTGCAGCTAAAGCCGCATCTTTACGAGATTGTTTATTTTCTTTAATTATGCTGGTTAAATCATCAATTGAATATAAATAAACATTATTAAGAGTTGAAATACGTGTATCTATATCTCTTGGAACAGCTAAATCTACTATAAATATTGGTTTATTTTTACGTTTTTTTAATGCTTTTTTAATCATAGATTTAAAAATAATTGGTTCTGCGGCAGCAGTAGAAGAAATAATTATATCTGCAATGTGTAAATGGTCATTAATTTCAGTTAAATTAATTGCATAACCAGCCAATTGTTCCGTTATTTTATGGGCATTTTCTATAGTTCTGTTAGCAATTATTAATTTGCCTATACTATGCTCATGTAAATGGCGGGCAACTAGCTCTATTGTTTCTCCTGCCCCAATTAATAATGCATTTTGTTTGTTTAACTTACCAAAAAATTGCTCCGATAATGCCACAGCCGAAAAGGCTATAGATACAGGGCTAGAACCAATAGAAGTATCGGTACGTATTTGCTTAACTGTTTTAAATATATGTTGAAATAAAAAATCTAATTTTTGGTGAACAGAATCAGCTTTTACAGCCAAATTATAAGAATATTTAATTTGCCCAAATATTTGTGGTTCACCCAAAACTAAGGAATTTAAACCACTTGCAACACGCATTATATGTTTAATGGCATTAATTCCATCGTATTCATACAAATGATTATCCATACTACCATCTTTTAAATCAAAATAGGAATACATCCATTGACGAACTGAAGAGGCAGAATTTGTTTTTAAATTACAATAAATTTCGGTTCTATTACAGGTAGATAAAATAATATTTTCATTTTCGCACCCTTTATCCTTAAGCTCTATTAAGGCTTTTTGTATTTGTTCGCTAGAAAAAGAAACTTTTTCACGAATTTCAATTGGTGCAGTTTTGTGGTTTAAGCCTAGTACAAATAGCTTCATAACTTAAAAGTATCTACCAAAAATCATAAAAACAAGGGTTCTTCCATTTAATTATTTAGTTAAGCTCTTACTTAAGGGTGAAAGAAAAATGATATAGATTTTACCCTGTTTTACTTAAAAAAATAAGCTTAATTTTAAATAAAAGTGGCTGGAATATAGCTGTTTTATTGGCTCAATATCTCTGTCAAAGATTTCAAATA
>CAZJWQ010000078.1:0-1435 GCA_964549645.1 uncultured Piscirickettsiaceae bacterium
AGCTAGCACTATATATCCAATCTCTATCCGAGGATTAGGGTCTTATACAAAAATCCGATTATAGTAACCACTATTTTCTTAAAAAGCAATCTTGACAAATTAACTTAATTCATTTTCTACGATTTTAACTAAATTATTAACATGCGGAGTTATCAACTCAAGAGTTTCTCCTTCAACCATAACTCTAACTAAAGGTTCTGTCCCAGACGCTCTTAATAAAACCCTGCCTTTACCTTGCATATTTTGCTCTGCAAGCTCGATGGCTGTACTAATGTTTTTATTTTTTAATAAATCAATTTTTTTATTAATTTTTATATTTTTTAAAATTTGTGGGTATTTTACCAACCCTGCACACATATCTTTTAAAGTAGTATTTTGTTCAACCATTAGTGCAACAACCTGCAAGGATGCGACTATACCATCGCCAGTTGATGATTTATCTAAACACAATACATGCCCTGAAGCCTCTGCACCATAAACCCAACCCTTATCAAGTAACTCCCTCATAACATACCTATCACCAACATTTGTACGTATAAACTCTAGACCCAACTTTTTAACTGCCAACTCAAGCCCTAAATTACTCATTAAGGTGCCAACTACACCTTTACAACTACTAGTTAAATTAGATGCTAGTATATATAAAATAGAATCTCCATCGACCACCCTGCCCTCATGATCAACCATCATTACACGGTCACCATCACCATCAAAAGCAATACCAAAATCAGCCTGTTCTGCAAGCACTGTTGAACGTAATAAGGTTAAATCTGTAGCCCCACAACTTGCATTAATATTTATACCATCTGGAGAAACCCCAATAGCGATTACTTCTGCCCCTAATTCTTTAAAAACTGATGGTGCAATATGGTAAGTTGCCCCATTAGCACAATCTAATACTATTTTAAATTTACTTAATTTTTTAGTAGCCGAGTAGGTACTTTTACAAAACTCTATATACCTACCTGCTGCATCATCAATTCTTTTTGCTTTGCCTAATAAAGCAGAATTAACAACTTCAAGATTGTTTTCAAACTCTTGCTCTATTTTTAATTCTATTTCATCGGTAATCTTTTTACCTTCTGCTGAAAAATATTTAATGCCATTATCATAATGAGGATTATGTGAAGCACTAATAACAATACCTGCATCAGCATAAAAAGTTTTTGTTAAATAGGCTATAGCAGGGGTTGGCATAGGGCCTACAAGATAAACATCAACACCTGCAGCAATAAAACCTGCCTCAAGAGCTGATTCAAACATATAGCCAGAAATACGAGTATCTTTACCGATTATAACGGACTTACCACCATATTCACCAATAACCTTACCTGTTGCCCAACCAAGTTGAAGAACTTTATCTGGAGAAATCATACCTTTACCAACACGATTTCTTATACCATCTGTGCCAAAATATTTTTTTTTCATTATATTA
>CAZJWQ010000078.1:1535-6118 GCA_964549645.1 uncultured Piscirickettsiaceae bacterium
TTTAAAAGCTTGAATTGTTTCTTTAAAATCATGCACTCTAACAACTTTCGCACCATTTAACCCCGCCAATAAAGCCGCTGAGACACTACCAACCATCCTTTCAGCCACAGGCAACCCACCCAGGATATCTGCAATCATAGCTTTTCTAGAGACCCCAATTAATAATGGAACCTCCAGCTCATTAAACTCATTTAATGACTTAAACAGCTTAATATTATGCTGTAAAGTTTTGCCAAAGCCAAAACCTGGGTCAATTAACAATTGGCTTTTATTAATCCCTGCGTGTAAACATTTTGCTACCTGTTCTACAAAGAAGTCTTTAACTTCTAAAACAACGTCTGTATAAACAGGGTTATTTTGCATATTTTTGGAGTTGCCTTTTTTATGCATTAAACAGACTAAAACTGCTTCTTTAGCAATTAATAACTTTGATTCATCAGAACTTAAAGCATTAACATCATTAATTAAATCAACCCCTAATTTAATCGACTCCTGCATAACTTCTACTTTAGAAGTATCTATAGATATAGGTAAGTTAAATTCTTTTTTAGCCAACTCAATAACTGGCAACACCCGATCTAACTCTTCTTCTAATAATACAGGGGTTGAATTTGGTCTAGTAGATTCCCCACCAATATCAACAATATCAACCCCAAGCTCTGCCATCAACTCTAACTGCCGCTGTATAACACTTTTTTCTACAAAACAACCTCCATCAGAAAAAGAGTCTGGGGTAATATTAAGCACCGACATAATCAAAGGAATATCATTAGCTTTTGATAGTAATTTTTGTTTAAATGACATTTTTTCCCTATAAAAAAACCCCAACCAAGGGGTTTTCATGTGAATGAGTTACAATAAAACCTATTGTAACTTAGGCTCAGTATTCATAACATCATCGTTAGTTGAATCAATATCAACAACCTCTTCTACATCTTGCTTAGACTCACTCTCATCTTTTGTATTGTCATCTTCTGTAGCATCACCAATTTCACCCCATTCTTTAGGCTCTCCAGGCTCTTCACCTGCCATTAGCTTTTCAACTTGCTCAGCATCTATAGTTTCATACTTCATTAGAGCATCAGTCATAGCATGCAGAATAGATTCATTTTCTTGTAGAATTTTTTGAGCTCTTTTATAGTTTCTATCTATAAACAACCTCATCTCTAAATCAATTTCTTTAGAAATTTCATTTGAAACATTAGCATTTCTTGATTGACCAAAAAAAGAACCATTATCTTCTTCTTCATACATTAGCGGACCTAATTTTTCAGATAACCCCCACTTAGTGACCATGTTTCTAGCTATTTGAGTAGCTCGCATAATATCATTACTAGCACCCGTAGTAACCGCATCTGCCCCATAAACCATCTCTTCAGCTATTCTACCACCGTATAAACTAGACAGCTGGCTTTCTAACTTTTGCTTTGAGTAACTGTACACGTCCTCTACAGGCAGATACATAGTAACCCCTAAAGCTCTACCTCTGGGCATTATACTTACTTTGTAAACTGGGTCATGTTCTGGAACAAGGCAACCAACAATCGCATGCCCTGCTTCATGATAAGCAGTAAGCTTTTTTTCTTTTTCGCTCATTATCATGCTTTTGCGTTCAACGCCCATTAAGATTTTATCTTTAGCTTTTTCAAAATGTGATTGGGTAACTAATTTATCACTATTTTTAGCCGCAAATAAAGCCGCTTCATTCACAAGGTTTGCTAAATCAGCTCCAGAAAAACCAGGTGTACCTCTAGCAATAAGAGCAGGCTTAACACCTTTATCTAAAGGCACTTTACGCATATGTACTTTTAATATTTGCTCACGACCACGAATATCTGGCAAACCAACCGTGACTTGCCTATCAAAACGCCCAGGTCTTAATAAAGCAGGATCTAAAACATCTGCACGGTTAGTTGCTGCTACAACGATTACACCTTCATTAGCTTCAAAGCCGTCCATTTCAACCAGCAGTTGATTTAAGGTTTGCTCACGCTCATCATTACCACCAGCCATCCCAGAACCACGGCTACGTCCAACCGCATCAATTTCATCTATAAAAATAATACAAGGAGCATGAGCTTTGGCTTGTTCAAACATATCTCTTACTCTTGAGGCACCAACCCCAACAAACATTTCGACAAAATCAGAGCCAGAAATACTAAAAAACGGCACTTTTGCTTCACCCGCTATAGCTTTTGCTAACAAAGTTTTACCTGTGCCAGGTGGGCCAACCATTAATACCCCACGAGGAATAGAGCCACCAAGATTGTGATATTTTTCTGGATCTCTTAAAAAATCTACTATTTCGCCAACTTCTTCTTTTGCTTCATCAGCCCCAGCCACGTCAGCAAAGGTTGTTTTAACTTGATCATCTGTAAGCATCCTAGCTTTTGATTTACCAAAAGACATTGGACCACCTTTACCACCAAGGCCGCCACCCATTGAACGCATAAAGAAAATCCACACTCCTATCAATAACAACATAGGAAACCATGAAATAAATATTTGCATCAAAATACTTTGCGACTCTGGAGCTTTACCAATAACCTTTACTCGATTACTTAACAAGTCGCCCATCAAGCCTACATCACCTGGATTAATGGTTTTAAAGGCTTTACCAGAAGTATAAATACCTTTAATAGTTGTACCCTCAATAGATACTTGACTAACCTCTCCCGCCCTAACTTGGTCAATAAAGTCTGAATAGGCTAAAGGCACTGGTTTAGTCGTTACATCCTTACCACCAAAATGGTTAAAAATAGACATCATTACAGTTGCAACTACAGCCCAAATTATAATATTTTTTAACATTTCATTTTTCATTTTTTACCTAAGTGAAACAGTTTGTAAAATTTAATCTATCAATTATAACATGATCTAAGCTAATACTCATTCAAAAGTTTAGCCATAATTACTTTATTATACTTAATTTAATAAACAAAATTTAATGATTAATATATGGAAGAGATATTTTATTCCTTGCCAAAACATAAACTTCTTTGCTTCTTGCCCTAGATGACTTGGGCTTTCTAACTATAACTTTTTTATACTTCTGCTTTAAATCTTTTAACAAAACATCATAACCCTCTCCTTGAAACACTTTAACCAATAAATCACCACCTTGCCTTAACACTTGCGCGGCTAATTCTAGCGTCAGCTCGACTAAGTACATAGACTTAGCAATATCAATACTTTTATTCCCTGTCATATTTGGCGCCATATCAGACATAACCAAATCTACATCCTTGCCCACTAAAGCTACAATTAAGGACTGATAGACCTCATCATCTTGAAAATCACCTTGTATAAAAGTAACTCCTGCAAAAGGCTCAACTGGTAAGATATCTAAAGCAAACACCCTGCCTGACATCCCGACTTTACTAGTGACCCATTGCGACCAACTACCAGGGGCAGCCCCTAAATCAACAACGGTCATACCTTTATGAAACAGCATGTCTTTTTCATCAATTTCCTGTAGCTTATAAATAGCCCTTGATCGAAACCCATCTTGCTTGGCTTTATTGACATAATAATCATCAAAATGCTCTTTTAACCAATTGGCACTAGATTTACTTCTTGCCATAATCTGCTACTCTAAATATAATGCGTATAAGTAATATATAAATTAATATATATAAATATTGGATTTTCAACCGCAAATGAATAAAAAACTAACCAACCCTCAACTAAAGTTCTTAAAAAGCTTAGCTCATGAACTAAAGCCTATCATCATCATAGGAACAAACGGGGCAACTGAATCTTTAATAAAAGAATTAGAAAGCTCTTTAAACCATCATGAATTATTAAAAATAAAAATTGCTAATTCTGATAGGGATGCTAGAAAAGCTATAATTAATAATTTAGAATTACAAACCAAATCTATATTAATTCAATCTATTGGTAAAACTTTTGTTTTATTTAAACAAAATAAAGAAACCAATATAAATTTACCTAAATAAGAAAATTGAGAAAATAAAACAATGAAACTTGAAAAAGATAAAGTAGGACTATTTAACTACACACTCACTGATAAAGATGGCAACGATATAGATGGCTCTGATGGAAAACCTATGGCATACCTACATGGACACGGCAACTTAATCCCTGGACTTGAAGATGAATTAGTAGGTAAAAAAGCTGGGGATAAATTTAAAACTACTATACTTGCTAAAGATGCTTATGGAGAAATTGAAGAAAGGTTAATCCAAAAAAACATTCCTTTATCAATGTTTCAAGGAATGGAAAGCATTGATATTGGCATGAGTTTTAGTGCAGAAGCTGAAGATGGAGGCTCTCATTCTGTAGTTATTATAGCCAAAGATGAAGAAGCAAAAACTGTTAGCGTAGATGGCAATCATCCACTTGCAGGTAAAGACTTAACCTTTGACATAGAAATAACCTCAGTAAGAAACTCTACAGCAGAAGAATTAGAACATGGACACGCTCATGGTGAGGGTGGACATCAACATAAAAATTAAGCATTTATTGCCTGTAAGGCAAAAGATTCATAAGAAATTGATTTATAAAATATAAAAATGGTGCGCCCGAAGGGAGTCGAACCCCTAACCGCTCGGTTCGTAGCC
>CAZJWQ010000079.1:0-6012 GCA_964549645.1 uncultured Piscirickettsiaceae bacterium
TTATTTTACCAATTTGAGCAGGGAGAGTGATGAATTATGCAAAGGTCTCAGTCTAAATTAAATACTAATGTGAAACTCCATCTCTTTTAATTACCTTTAAAAAAGTAAGGCATAAAATATAAAGGTTAAATTTAGCCAAATACTCTGCCTCTAAATCAACTTTTTTGGGGATAGGTAACTCATTTTTACCGTTTACTTATGCCCAACATGTTTTATTTTTTTGTACTGCTGATTAATAGCCCGTCCCATAACAACTATAATTTTATCACATGTTCGTTTAACTTCACTTTCGGTTAAAGTTGGGTGTACTAAAAACATCAAAGAGGTTTCTCCCAACTCCTTTGCATTAGGTAGCCTTTCTTTAGGTTTAAACTCAGTATCATCAAAAGCTTTCTCCAAATACACCTCAGAGCAAGACCCTGAATAACATGGCACTCCTAGAATGTTTATTTCTCGAATAATTCTATCGCGATTCCAGCCATCTTTTAACTTGTCTTGTTTCACAAATACATAACATTTATAAGATGCATGCTCTATATGATTAGGAATATTTGGCACCCTTAAGCCAGCACACTGTTTAGCGGCATTCCATATTTTATTAGCATTACTTAAACGTTTTTTATGCCAGTCCGGCATTTTCTTTAGTTGAATTCTACCAATTGCAGCTTGCATTTCAGTCATCCGCCAATTTGTACCAAAAGTATTATGCAGCCATCTAAAGCCAGGTGGGTGTTCTGTTTCATAGACAGATTCCCATGATTTGCCATGATCTTTATAAGACCACATTTTTGACCAGAGAGTTTTATCATTAGTGGTCACCATACCACCTTCTCCACCTGTGGTCATAATTTTATCCTGACAAAATGACCAGCAACCGACATGACCGATTGAACCTACTGGTTTTCCTTTGTATTTTGCACCATGTGCCTGAGCGCAATCTTCGATTACTTTTAAATTAAATTGCTCAGCTATTGCCATAATAGCATCCATTTCACACGACCAGCCTGCTAGATGCACACAAATTATTGCTTTTGTTTTATTGGATATTTTTTTACCAATGCTTGTAGCTGTTATATTTTGTGTTTCTCGGTCAACGTCTACAAAAACAGGAATGGCTCCGCATAATACAATAGAAGAGACAGAAGCAAGAAAAGTACGTGATGTGACAATAACTTCATCACCATGCCCAATGTCCATGGCTTTAAGTGCACTATCTAAAGCTACCGTTCCATTCATTAAAGCAACGGAGTATTTCACTCCACACCATAATGCAAATTCTTTTTCAAAATCTCGGCATTGTGTTCCTGTCCAATAATTTACTTTATTAGAAAGCAAAACACTTTTAACTGTTTCAGCTTCTTCTTCGCTAAATGAAGGCCAAGAAGATTTTTTTAAATTCAACATGTATAAAATTATCCTTTTAGTGGTATATATATTTCAGCAGAGCCATCAATAACCACTTTTCCTTTTACTTTACAGACCGTGCTAAAGAAAACTCGTCTTTTTTTTATATCAATATCAATAACTTCGACACTAGCAACAACTGTATCACCAATATACACAGGGCGTTTGAAAATTAGGCTTTGGGCCGCATAAACGCATCCCTCACCAGGTAGTTTAGTGCCAAAAAGTGCAGAAAAGAATGATGATGACATTAAGCCATGCGCTATGCGTTTTTTGAATCTTGATTTTTCAGCATATTCGTCACTCATGTGCACTGGGTTATTATCACCAGAAACACCCGCAAATGACTTAATATCTGCATCTGAAATTGTTTGTGAATATGATGCATTCATACCTATGCAAACTTCATCAATATCTAAACCTGATTTATTCATTTAGTGCTATCTCAATTTTTTTAAATTTTCTTTTGTCAATGGAACTGCAGGATTACCAAATACTGTCATCCCACTAGGTACGTTCTTTGTAACAACTGCACCCGCTGCAACTATAGCACCCGAACCAATTTTTAAAGACTTACCAGTTTTACCTTGCTTTATTATTACCCCTGTACCGATATAAACATGATCACCAATCTCAACATTTCCATTACACTTTACGGCTGGAGCAAAAGTTACAAAATCACCAATCACACAATCATGTGCAATATAACTATAAATATTTGCATGAAATGACTTGCCTATTTTAACGTCTGAAGTCAAGGTTACAAATGGGCTTAAAATATAACCATTTTTAATGTCTGTATTCTCAAGTTTAACCACATTACACGCTTCAACATTAAACAGTTTAATATTGTTTGCTAGGCACTTGATTGTTAGTGCTTCCCTTACCTTGCTATTGGCTATTGCAATAGTCACATACAGTTCATCAGCCACTATATTTAAAAAACTATCAAAAGTTACAACATTGCAACCGTATAGTTTTTTAAGATTACTCGTATCATCAATAAAAATAATATTTTCATATTTGTGTTTAATTAAAGGATATACCTCTTTTCCGTACCCACTAGCTCCATATATGGCATAAATTGACTTCATTATGCGACCCTCAAAAGAGGATCACAACAAGGCCTACACCAACTTACCCCCCCAGCAATTTACGAACCACCTTAGCAGGCACACCAAAAGCTATTACATTATCTGGAATATCCTTATTAACCAAACTATGTGCGCCAACTATAGAGTTTTTTCCTATTGTTACACTTGGAAGAATTGTAGTGTGACTACCGATTTTACAGTTTTTCTTCAAAACAACTTGCCCACATGTATCATCAATCGTTGAAATAGAGTAAATAGAACAGTGCGAGCCAATCTGTACATCATCTTCAATAATAACGCCATGTTGTGCATTGATATAAGAAAAAGCACCAATATCAGTTTTATTGCCTAATTTAAAGCCTAAAAGATTTTGCACCACCCAATTATATTTAGTGGGTTTACCATCCTCAATTTTTGGATATTCCCAATGACTAAACCTGTCTGGTTTGCTATTACTCATAATGACTATTTCCTTTAAATTTTTGCATCGTTGCTTCACCATCTGCACTTATTCCATCACGCACAATCACTTTCTTAATTGTTAACCATAATATTTTTATATCTAGCCAAAATGACTGGTTATCAACATACCAAACATCTAACTTAAATTTTTCATCCCAAGATATAGCATTACGCCCATTTACCTGCGCCCAGCCAGTTATGCCAGGTCGCATTTCATGCCTACGCGTCTGCTCTGGCGAATAAAGAGGTAGATACTCCATGAGTAAAGGTCTAGGGCCTACCAAGCTCATGCGCCCAATTAACACGCTCCATAAACTTGGTAGTTCATCCAAGCTTGTTGAGCGCAGAACTTTTCCAAATTTAGTCAGCCGAATATCATCAGATAACAGTTTTCCTGACTTATCGTACCCATCTGTCATTGTGCGAAATTTAATCATTTCAAATTTTTTTTCACTAAAGCCTGGGCGAGACTGCCTAAACAAAACAGGGGAACCTAGCTTATATTTCACCAACAATGCCACCACTAAAGTAACTAGTAAAATTAATGGCGAGCTTAATATAATGATGCATAAATCAAATATTCTTTTCATCTTAATTTCTTTTCTTTTATAGTATCGTTAAAAACTTCACTAAAACTATTTACACCTACCGCTAATGAAAAATGCTTTAAATAATATTTTTTTGCATTATTAGCACAATTATTCAAATAACCTGTGTCCTTCTGGCTGATTTTGATGGCTGCCTCTGCCAAGCTTATTTCATTTTCTGGCTCAAACACAATACCTGCATCAGATTTGTTAATAATATCAGCCGCATCTCCTTTTACTCCCATCAATATTGGTTTACCAACAGACATGTAAGCCTGGATTTTAGAAGGTATTGTAATTTCAAATAATGGATCATTTTTTAAATGGACTAACAAGGCATCTGCATTAGATAAATATAATCCTACTTTTCTCATAGGGACTGGAGGATAAAATTTTATATTTTTCAAGCCTTTTTCAAGACAAACAAGTTTAAGCCTTTCAACTTCTACACCACCACCAAGCATTACAAACAAAACACTGGCATTTTTATTCTGAAGAATTTCGGCTGCTTTCAATACGGTATCTAACGATTGAGCCTTCCCCATATTACCAGCAAAAACTATTTTAAATCGTTTGTCTTTTAAAAAAGGAATATTCTCCGTTAAAACAGGATCAGCTAATAAACTTTCATCACACCAATTAGGTATAACATCTATTTTTGACTCTACCACATTGCGCTCTATCAATAATTTTTTAAACCCAGGAGATAGGACAACAATTCTATCCACTTTATTGTAAATCCAACCTGCAACTTTTGTAATAATATTTAGTACTTTCTTGTTGTTAACCATACCTGTCGCTTGCAATGTATCCGGCCACATGTCCTGGATATCATAAACAACAGGTATTCTTCTAAAAAAACGTGTCACAATTGCCACAATGCCTATGGTTAGTGGAGGATGGTATGCATACATGACATCTGCCTTCTTTGCAAAAAATAAACAATAAAAAAGAGAAGTAAATGCAAAACTAACATAATTAAAGACTCTTTTCAATGCCGAACCATCGTGACTTGGATAGAGCGGCACTCGGGTAATGTTAACCCCATCAATAATTTCTCTTTGTATAAATTTAATTTTGTACCCATGGTAAACATTTCCACCTGGGTAATTTGGAAAACCAGTTACAACCTCAACAGTAAAACCTTTTTTCACTAATTCTCTGGCAAAAACAAGACCTTTGAAAGTTGGTTCAGGATCAAACCACTGAGTCAAAAGGAGTATACGGGGGGCAGTTGTATCGTTCAATACTTTTTCCAAACTACACGATTCACATAATCTGTATAGCTATGAACAATACGAACTATTTTATCTGATACATTTGGCATAGAATAATCATATACTTTTCGAATCAGTCGTTCATCATCTCTTGGTTGGGTTTCTAAAATTGCTAAGCCTTGCATAATACGTTCAGAACCTAACCCGACCATAATTACTGCTGCTTCTTCCATTCCTTCAGGTCTTTCATGTGCCTCACGCAAATTTAGAGCAGGAAAATTCATAATGGAAGACTCTTCATTTATTGTTCCACTGTCTGACAATACTGCCTTAGAAGAAACTTGTAATTTATTGTAATCTTTAAACCCTATTGGCTTTAATAGTTGAACTAAAGGGTTAAACTTAATATTCATAGAATCAATACGATTTTGTGTTCGTGGGTGTGTGGATACAATAACTGGAATTTTATAGGTTTTTGCAATTAGATTTAATGATTCCATTAAGTTTAAAAAATTCTTATCTGAATCAATATTTTCTTCACGATGAGCACTTACTACAAAAAAATTATGTTTTTTTAAATTTAAGCGTACTAATATATCAGAAGAATCAATTCCTTTTTGATAGGTATTCAACACCTCAAACATAGGGCTACCAGTTTTAATAATCATATCAGCAGGCAATCCCTCACGCAAAAGATAATCACGAGCAATACTACTGTAAGTAAGGTTAATATCAGCCATGTGGTCAACCAAGCGACGGTTAATTTCTTCTGGAACACGTTGGTCAAAACATCTGTTTCCTGCTTCCATGTGAAATGTTGGAATCTTTCTACGCTTTGCTGGCAATACTGCCATGCAACTATTAGTGTCTCCTAAAACTAACATAGCTTCAGGATTAACTTCAGCTAACACCTTGTCAACCCCTATAATTACATTACCAATTGTTTCGGCAGCTGTTCCCCCAGCTACTCCTAAGAAGTAATCTGGCTTACGAATATTTAAATCATTAAAAAATATCTCATTTAGCTCATAATCATAATTTTGACCAGTATGGACTAAAACATGTTCACAATGTTCATCTAGCTTTTTTATAACACAAGAAAGCCTAATAATTTCTGGGCGAGTACCGACTACCGTTACTATTTTTAATTTTTTCATTTAGCTAAACCTTATGTGCTACAGTATCTGGTCGTATTTTATCAAAATTTTCATTTGCCCAGAGCATTACTACAAGCTCTTCATCACCAAT
>CAZJWQ010000080.1:0-5986 GCA_964549645.1 uncultured Piscirickettsiaceae bacterium
ATACTATATTTATAACCAGTCTATTGGTTTTAAATATTTATATAAATTTGCCTCTGGTGAATTTTCTACTGGCTTATAATTATATTTCCATGTAGCTATTGGTGGTAAAGACATTAGTATAGATTCTGTTCTACCGCCTGTTTGTAAACCAAAAATAGTTCCTCTATCTATTGCTAAATTAAATTCAGCGTAACGTCCCCTTCTAAATAATTGAAAATCTCTTTGGGTTTCATTATAAATTTTATTTTTATTGTTATTTATTATTGGTCTATAAGCTTTTATATAATGATTACCTACAGATTGTATAAATTTAAAACATTTATCAAAATCCCAATTGAAAGTATCTGTATTTAAATCATCAAAAAATAATCCTCCTACACCACGTGTTTCATCTCTATGTTTTAAATAAAAATACTCATCACACCAATTTTTATATTTTTTATAGATATTTTTTCCAAAAGGATCACAAGCATTTTTTGATTGTTGATGCCAATTTATTACATCTTGTTCATTTACATAATATGGGGTTAAATCAAAACCACCACCAAACCACCATACAGGTTCTTCACCTTCTTTTTCAGCAATAAAAAACCTTACATTTGCATGAGATGTTGGTATAAATGGGTTTTTTGGATGAATTACTAAAGATACTCCAAGAGCTTGAAAAGACCTACCAGTTAATTCTGGCCTATGTGCAGTAGCAGAGATAGGTAATTTTTTACCTTTTACATGTGAAAAATTTACCCCACCTTTTTCAATAATAAAACTATTTTCAATTACTTTTGTTATACCATGACCCGTAAGATTATTTTTTCCTGCTTTATTTTCTCTTTCCCATATATCTGTAAAAAATTGTTTATTTTCATCTTCAGCAGTTAATTGCTGGCAAATATTATCTTGTAATGATAATAAATATTTTTTTATTGCTTTAATATTGATGGACATGTTAGTTATCCTTAGATTTTTTTAAAAAAGATTTTCTAGAAAAGATTTTACCTTAATATTAATTACACTTGTTATGCAAATTCAAGCTTTACTTTTAAAAATAACAATGTTAATATTTAAAAACTTAATTTTTAGCCATGGCTAATTTTTTATTAAATTAATATTAATATTTTAGGAATATAAAATGAAAATAGGATTGAAAGGTTTATTTTTAACAATAGTAGCAACTGCTTTATTTAGTGCATCTGCTATTGCTAAACCACTTAACGTTGTTACTACTACAGGTATGATTGCTGATTTAGTAGAAAATATTGGGCAAGATAAAGTAAATGTGATTAGTTTGATGGGTCCTGGTGTAGACCCACATCTTTATAGAGCAACCCAAGGTGATTTACGACGTTTACAAAATGCAGACATTATTTTTTATAATGGTTTATATCTTGAAGGACAAATGGGTGATGTTTTTGCAAGTATGGCAAAGAAAAAACCTGTTTTTGCAGTAACAGCAGGCTTAGATTCTAATCAAATGTTACAAGGTGATGAAGGTTATGCTTATGACCCACATGTTTGGTTTGATGTTTCTCTTTGGCGTAAAGTAGGTGATGAAGTTTTAGCAAGATTAATAGAAGTAGATACTGAGAATAAAGCAATTTTTCAAAAAAATGCAGCTGTATATTTTGCAAAATTAGATACTTTACATATTTGGGTAAAAGATCAAGTTAAACAAATACCTAAATCACAACGTGTGCTTGTTACAGCTCATGATGCTTTTGGATATTTTGGTAATGCTTATGGATTTGAAGTTAGAGCTTTACAAGGAATGAGTACTGCTTCTGAATTTGGTTTACGTGATATTAAAGTTTTAAAAGATTTAATTATAGCTAGAGATATTAACGCAGTTTTTGTTGAAGCTAGTGTACCAAGAAGATTTTTAGAATCTGTAGTTCAAGGAGTTCAAGCTGAAGGTAAAGATCTTAAAATTGGTGGTGAATTATTTTCAGATGCTATGGGTTTAACAGGTACTCCTGAAGGAACTTATATAGGGATGATAAAGCATAATATTAATACTATAGTTTCAGTTCTTAAATAATTTTAAATTAGATTATAATACTTATGTTTATTTAAAAATAAGTATAAGTATAAGCATAAGGAATAATAATTATGAATAATAATTTTTTTAAATTATTTATAGCACTTTTATTAAGTGTTAGTTTTAATGTTTCATCTTCAGAATATTCAAAAACTGGAGTAGTGGGTGGGTTTGATGGGCCAAAAGGAACTTTATCAAGTGGTATTAATTCTGTTGCTTCTATAGGTAATATATGGATTAATAATTATGTTACTTTAGAAGGTAATATAACTAGACAAATTAGAGAAAATTATTATAAGTTTCAAGATAATACTGGAGAAATAATGATTGAAATAGCACGAGTACATTTTGGTAGTCAAATAATTACCCCTGAAACTAAAATTAATATACACGGTGAGGTAAGTTTAGGTTTTCGTGGTAAGTATATATATGTTGATAGTTTAAGAATTATTAAATAATAAATTTGTTATTTAAGTGTTGGAATAATGGATATTTATATATAGTAAATATCCATTTTTTTTACTAAAAATTAATTAATTACAAACAAAAATTATAAATATAAATAAAGTAATAAGTATGGAAAATTCTCCCTTAATAGTAAAACATATTAACATGCGTTATCACCATAATCCGGTATTAACAGATGTTAGTTTTAGTATTCCCGAAGGTAAAACTATTGCTATTATTGGTCCTAATGGGGCAGGAAAATCTACTCTTTTAAAAGGAATAATGGGTTTAGAACCTGTTATGTCTGGGGAATCTTTTTTCTTTGGTGAGCAATTAAATAAAAAACGCCTTGCTGTTGCTTATGTTCCACAAAGAGAAGAATCTGATTGGGATTTTCCTATTAATGTTATGGATGTAGTGTTAATGGGTCGTCATGGTCAGCTTAAATTTTGGCAAAGACCATCTAAAACAGATATACAAATAGCAGAAGAAGCTCTTGAACAGGTTAGTATGTTGGATTTTAAAAATCGCCAAATAGATCAATTATCTGGAGGGCAACAACAAAGAGTTTTTTTAGCACGAGCTTTAGCTCAAAAAGCTAGTTTATATTTAATGGATGAACCTTTTGCAGGTGTTGATGTTACTACTGAAAAAGCAATAATTAATTTATTTAATGAACTAAAAGAAGATAATAAAACTATAGTTTGTGTGCACCATGATTTAAATACAGTTAATGAATATTTTGATTGGGTTATTTTAATAAATGCACGTTTAATAGCGGTTGGTCCTACGGAAGAAGTTTTAACTGCTGAAAACTTAAATAAAACTTATGGTGGTCGTTTATCATTATTAAATGAAATGATGGAAAAATTATATATTACTAATTTAGATAAAATACATGATGAATAGTTTTGAACCCTTTGAATTAATGGGTCCAACTTATTGGCAATTATTTATTAGTTTTTGGAGTTTTTCAGATATAAATGCAGTTTGGGTATTAATAGGAGTTGTTTTATTAGGTATTTCAGCTTCAGTTATTGGTAGTTTTGTAGTTTTACGTAAACGAGCATTAATGGGTGATGCTCTTGCTCATGCAGCCTTACCTGGGGTTATGATAGCATTTCTTTTATTTCAAACTAACTCACCTTTTGTTATGTTAATTGGAGCTATGGTTAGTTCTTTTATAGGTATGTTTTTAGTAGATTGGTTACCTAAAAATACCAAAATAAAACCTGATGCAGCCATGGCAATAACCTTATCATTTTCTTTTGCTTTAGGGGTAATGTTACTTTCTTATATTCAAGGTTTAGAAATAGCAGGTAAAAGTGGTTTAGATCATATATTATTTGGACAAGCTGCAGCTATGCTTCCTAAAGATTTATATTTATTATCAATTATAGCAATTAGTATACTAATAACAGTAGCGGTGTTTTTTGATAAATTTAGGCTAATAACTTTTAATCGTCTTTATGCACAAGCAATTGGTTTAAACGTAGATTTTTATGAAAGAATATTAGCAATATTAATTGTTACAGCAGTAGTAATAGGTTTGCAAATAGTTGGCGTTGTTTTAATGGTAGCAGTATTATTAACTCCTATTGTTGCAGCTAGGTTTTGGAGTTCTAATTTATCTTCAATGTTATTTATTGCAGGTTTTATAGGTGCGTTAGGTGGGGCAATTAGTGCTAATATTTCTTATATGGCACCTGCTATGCCTACAGGTCCTTGGATGGTAGTAGTATTATCAATGTTGTTTTTAATATCCTTTTTATTTGCCCCAGAAAAAGGTTTATTATCAAATTTAGTTAAACAGCATAAATTAAGGCTACAAGTAAGAGAAGAAAACATACTAAGAACTTTATACGTTTTAAATGAAAGAATACCGCAAAAAAATCAAAATATACCTATATCCTTAGATCATACCTTTAGTATTGAAGATATTATAAAGTCTCGCTCATTAAAAACTAATGAATTAAATAAAACCTTAAAAAGATTGGTTAATAAAAATTTTATTTTAGATAAAGATTTATTAGAAATAGGTATTAAACTTAGTAAACAAGGTATAGATGAAGCAATATCTTTAACAAGAAGGCATCGTTTATGGGAAAGCTACCTAACTAAAAAAGTTAATTTAGATCCTAAAGATGTACATGATAAAGCAGAAAAAATAGAACATTTATTAACAACAGCACAAACTCAACAACTAGAGGAAGAGTTAGTTAATGAAAATACTCAAGATCCGCATGGAAAACTAATTCCAAATAGCACTGTATCAATAAAAGATAAAGGTATAAATAATGGTAAATGATATTTGGATCTTAGCAATTGCTAGCTTAGTTGCGGTTAGTTGTTCAATGGTAGGGGTGTTTTTAATATTAAGACGTATAGCCCTATTAGGAGATGCAATAAGTCATTCTATATTATTAGGTATAGTATTAGCATTCTTAATAACAAGTAGTAGATCAGCCTTAGCTATGTTTATTGGGGCTGTAGTAATAGGTTTAATTACTGCTTGGTTATCAGACTCATTACATAAAATAGGCAAAATACAAGTTGATGCTAGTATGGGGATTATTTTTACTTCGTTTTTTGCAATAGGAGTAATTTTAATTTCCCTGTTTGCATCACAAGTAGATATTAGCCAAGAATGTGTATTATTTGGTGAAATTGCTTTTGCTCCATTTGAAACAATTGCTTTTGGAGGTAATAACCTAGGTCCTAGAGCTTTTTGGATGATTTTTGCAGTATTTATAATAAATATAGTAATTATAGTCGTAGCATTTAATCGTTTTAAACTAGTTTCTTTTCACCCTGCTTTGGCAGTTTCATTAGGGGTTTCGGTTACATTTTGGCATTATTTATTAATGACAATGGTCTCATTAACTACGGTAGCATCATTTGATGCGGTCGGTGCAATTTTAGTAGTAGCATTATTAGCCATACCTGCCAGCACAGCTTATTTATTAGCAAAATCTTTAAAAGGAATGTTAATAATTGCCGCTCTTTATGCACAAGCATCAGTATTTATTGGTTATGCTATTGCAGTAATACTAGACAGTAATATTGCTGCTTCTATTGGGGTATCTACAGGTTTATTATTGTTTATTACTATAGTTATATTACAGTTAAAAAAGAAAAAGCAGGGTAAAAAATTATTTGAAGAAAATCCTTATTTAAAATCTCTGTAATTATTTATAAAATTCCTTAAGAAGTAATCCCGCCTATTTTATCTTGAATAAAATTAATAGCATCCGCACTAATTTGTTGTACATTTTCGATAATATTTAGATTAGGAAAAAATATAGTAACTATAATAATAATTGCAGCAATTACTATTATTGCTTTAATAGTATTCATTAATATTTTAAGTATAAAAAACCCAACTAATAAAGCTATTAAAACAATCACAGCTGTTTGTATATCACCTGCTTGTAATTTTTCTATAGTAGTGCTTAACCATTCCATCTTCGTTTATGCCTTTTTAATAGTTTATGGGTTATTTTA
>CAZJWQ010000081.1:0-5909 GCA_964549645.1 uncultured Piscirickettsiaceae bacterium
GTTATTTTACCAATTTGAGCAGGGAGAGTGATGAATTATGCAAAGGTCTCAAAGGATTTAAAAATTATACATTAAACCTAAAATGCATAACATCACCATCTTTTACAATATATTCTTTACCTTCTAACCTTTGTTTACCTGCCGCTTTTGCACCAGTATCGCCTTTAAATTCTATAAAATCTTCATAAGCTGTTACTTCGGCACGTATAAAGCCTTTTTCAAAGTCGGTATGAATTACTCCTGCTGCTTGTGGTGCTGTAGCACCTATTTTTATTGGCCAGGCTCTTACTTCTTTTTCGCCTGCTGTAAAATAAGTCTGCAAGCCTAACAAATTATAACCTGCTCTAATCACTCTATTAAGCCCTGGTTCTTCTTGACCCATTTCGCTTAAAAAATCTGCCTTATCTTCATCATCTAGTTCGGCTATTTGTTCTTCTATTTCTGCACAAATAGCGACTACTACAGCACTTTGTTCAGTGGCTAATTTTTTAACTGCATCTAGCATAGGGTTGTTGTCAAAACCATCTTCACTTACGTTTGCTATATACATCATTGGTTTAATTGTTAATAAGTGTAAACCTTTTAATATTTCTAGCTCATCATCTGATAGCTCAATTAAACGAACTAAAGTACCTTGTTCAACTTCTTTTAATACTTTTTCATAGGTTGTTTTTTTGATTAATGCTTCTTTATCGCCACTTCTTGCAGTTCTTTGTACTTTTTGAATGGCTTTTTCTAATGAATCTGCATCAGCAAAAGATAGTTCTAAGTTTATTATTTCTATATCATTAAGAGGGTCTATTTTCCCTGCAACATGCACTATATCATCATTTTCAAAACATCTAACCACTTGTACAATAGCATCAGTTTCTCTGATGTTAGATAGAAACTTATTGCCTAAACCTTCACCTTTAGATGCTCCTTCAACTAGCCCTGCAATATCCATAAAGTCTACGGTTGCTGGCATAACTCTTTCAGGGTTTACTATTGTAGCTAAAGCCTCTTGCCTTTTATCTGGTACGCTAACTACGCCTACGTTAGGTTCTATTGTACAAAATGGGTAGTTTGCAGATTCAATTCCTGCATTAGTTAGAGCGTTAAAAAGGGTAGATTTACCAACGTTTGGTAGCCCAACTATGCCACATTTAATTGCCATTTTTATCTCCTAACTGGTTTGAGTGTGAAGTTGTTGCATTGCTGATGCAACATTATCTTCTAATAAATAAGGTATTATTTGCGATGCTTGAACAATAGCATCGTTAATCAATCTTAAGTCTATTTTAGATGGTGGTTTTAGTACATAATTAACTACTTGGTCACTTTCGCCTGGGTGACCTATTCCAATTCTTAATCTTAAAAAATCTTTGCTTGATAAAGTGCTAATGGTGCTTCTTAAACCATTGTGCCCACCGTGCCCACCAGTTTTTTTAAGTTTTGCAATACCAGCTGGTATGTCTAGCTCGTCATGAACTACTAAGATTTGATTAACTGAAATTTTATAAAAATTTGCTAAAGCTTGAATGGATTGACCACTACGGTTCATAAAAGTAGCAGGTTTTAATAGCCAAAAGTCTAAGCCATTGGTTTGTACCCTTGCTACTTCTCCTAAAAATTTGGTTTCTGGACGAAATTGTACATTAAATTGATTTGCAATTTCGTCCACAAACCAAAAACCCGCATTATGTCTTGTAAATTCATATTGCTGACCAGGATTTCCTAGACCAACAATTAATTTAATAGATGACATAATTACGGGCCTTGGGTTTAGCTAACTTTAGGTTTAACTAGCTTTAATTTTACTAACGCCAACCACTGATTGATCGTAATCAGAGTTACCATGGCTTAATGCGGTAAAAGAAATACCTTTTGGTCTTTCTAGTTCAGATAGGCGCATGCTTTGACCTGATTCCATTGTTGAAACATCAACAGTTATTTTGGTAGGTAAGTCTTTAGCTTTACAGCTTACTTCAACCATCTGTTGCATAAATGACATTAAACTACCAGATTTTACGCCTGGAGACTCTGCTTTACCAATAAATTCTAGAGGTATTTGCTTAACAATAACTGTAGTTTTACTAACACGTTGAAAATCAATGTGAGAAATTAAACCTGTTGCAGGATGACGTTGTAGATCTTTAATAACGCAGTCTTCTTTGGTTCCTGCCCCTGTGATAGTTAAAATTGAATTAAAAAGATCAGGGTTTTCTAATGCGTGTTTAACTAAGTTTGATGCCAAAGCAATCGACTTAGCGTTTTTATCTGATCCATAAATAATTGCAGGGATTTTGCCTTGATGACGAAGGCGGCGGCTCGCTCCTTTACCTTGATCTGTACGCAGTTCTGCAGTCCATGTTTGACTCATAATTTTTTTACTCCAAAAAGTTTATAAAATTCTATACTCGCGACCAAGTATAGAAATGAAGGGGGATATTATACTGATTTAAAATAATTAAATATAAATAATTATTTTAAATTATGCTTTAGAAATCCTTGGTAGTTATTTTAGACTAGGATTATACTAAAAGTTCTGTGACAGATTCTTCTTGGTTAACTTTTAAAATAGTTTTACCTAATAAAGTTGCGATGGATACTTGACGTATTTTTTTAGATTGTATAGCCTGCTCAGACAATAGAATTGTGTCGGTTATAACTAATTCAGATAAAATAGAATTGTTAATATTATCAACAGCACAACCTGATAGGACCGCATGGATTACATAAGCAGTAACGCTATTTGCTCCATGTGCCATTAATGCGTCTGCTGCTTTACATAAAGTGCCTGCTGTATCAACTAAATCATCTACTAAAATACAGTCTTTACCAGTTACATCGCCTATTACATTCATCACTTCTGATACATTTGCTTTTGGGCGGCGCTTATCAATAATAGCCATTTCACAGCCTAAAGATTTAGCTACAGCTCTGGCACGTACTACCCCACCCATATCAGGGGATACAACTAACATTTTATTTTTATCAATATGCTTTGATGTCAGCATGTCTTTAACTAAAGTTGGTGAACCATAAATGTTATCAACAGGAATATCAAAAAAGCCTTGTATTTGATCAGAATGGACATCAATAGTAATAACTCTATTTGCTCCTGCTACGGTCATCATGTCGGCTACTAATCTGGCGGTAATTGGCACTCTTGCTGAATGAGGTCTACGATCTTGCCTGGCAAAACCATAGTAAGGAACTACTGCGGTAATGCGTTTGGCAGATGCTCTTTTTAAAGCATCAATCATTACCAAAAGCTCCATTAAATTAACTGACGGGCTAGGCGGGCTGGTTGGTTGGATAATATAAACATCTGTACCACGAACAGATTCATTAATTTGTACCATGATTTCACCATCACTAAAGCGACCAACATTGGCTTTGCCAAATGGAATGCCTGTGGCGGTGGAAATTTTCTTAGCGAGGGGGGTATTTGCATTACCTGCAAAAATACGAACATTCTTATAAGCCATTTAAGGCATCTCCTGTGGCTTTTGCCATGGAATATTACAAAAATTAAACCCTAATCCTCTGATAGAGATTGGATATATAGTGCTAGCCCTTGTTTGCTAGGCGTTTGCAAAAAATCTTAGCTTCACCCATTGGTTAAGCGGGCATTTTTTGTGAATGCCTAGCGAATAAGGGCTAGTGCTAGATGCCAACTCTCTATCTGGGGATTAGGGTTACAGAATAATGGCAGGGCTAGCAGGATTTGAACCTGCGCATGACGGCATCAAAAGCCGTTGCCTTACCGCTTGGCGATAGCCCTACAAAAAACCTTAAAACAAGTTGCTTCAAGATTAGTTGCGTATTATCCATGTTAAGTTAATCAAATCAAGCTTTTTTTAATAAAGGGCACCTCTAAAAACCTAAGCACAATTTATGAAACGCATAAAACAGCGCCTTTTTCACCCAAAAACTCGGTCAATAGCACGCTATTCACCTCCTTTTTGGGCAAAAAATGCACTATTTTCTGCATTCCATAAATCACACTTAGGTTTTTAGAGGCGC
The DNA here is from genome assembly GCA_964549645.1 of uncultured Piscirickettsiaceae bacterium. Taxonomy (GTDB): domain Bacteria; phylum Pseudomonadota; class Gammaproteobacteria; order Thiomicrospirales; family Thiomicrospiraceae; genus Hydrogenovibrio. Next base: position 4,012 of record CAZJWQ010000081.1, read on the forward strand.
CCTAAATTTATTGTTGAATTTTTTTTAAAAGATATTTAATGTCTAAATTATCTGTAAATTTGTTTTTATATTTATTGCCTAAAGCTATAGCTTCGTCTTGTTTGTTTAACTGTATTTTAACCCGCATTAAATGCACCAAGACCTCAGCATCTTTTTGCATATCAAAAGCTTTTTCTAATAACTCTTCAGCCTTTTCAAATTCATGTTTTTTATAGGCAAGCCAGCCTAAGCTATCTATTATATAAAAAGAATTAGGGTTTAATTTATGTGCTTTTTCTAACAGAATTGTTGCTTCATCTAATTTATTGGTATGCTCCACAAAGTAAAAACCTAGAGCATTTAAAGCATTGGCATTGTTAGGCTCTAATTTAATAACTTTTAATATGTTTTTTTGAAAGTGAGTAAACTTTTCTAAATCATAAAAAACTTGAGCCTGTAGCATTAATATATTTACATTATTAGGGTTTAATTCTAGTGCATATTGGTATGAATTTTTTGCAGGGATTAATTTATTTTCAGATAAGTAAAACATTGCTGACGCTCGATGCAATTTTATTTGATTATTTTTGGTTGTAGCTTCTAACATATTTATTTTAGCAATAGTTTTTTCTAAACCATTATCAACAAAATTTATTTCTAAAATTCTTAATTGTGCATCTATGTAATAATCTGCGGTTGTTATTTGCGAAAAATATTCTATTGCTTTTTTAAACAAACCTTGGTGCTGTGCAGAAATGCCTAAATAATAACTAGCAATAGCAAAGTAGCTAGCATCTTGTTGTAAGGTTGTAAAGTTTATGTCTGCATTGGTAAAATCTTCTCTATCTAGCTGCAATAAAGCTAAAGCAAGCCTGGCGGTTAAAGAGTTTGGGTTGTTTTCAATAATTAATTGGTAGCGTTTTTCTGCATTACTTAATAGCCCTGCTTTTATTTCTAATCTAGCAAAATACTCTTGTAAAGTCCAATCTTTAGGGGTTTGTGCAACTCTGTGGGCAATTTTATTAAAATTTTGCTGCGAGCTATCTACTCTTAAATAGCAACGTGCTAATGCATAATAAGATTCTTTTTGTATTTGTGCATCAATATTGGTTAACTCTTTACTATTCATTTGGCTGTAAATTTTAACGGCATTTTCTAATTTAGGTATAGCTAAGGCACATTTGCCGTACTCTTCAGCTACTGAACCAAGGGCAAAAAAGGCAGCTGGGTTGGTTGGATTTTCTTGTAGTAAAACTCCTAAAAACCGTAAATTTGTTCCTTTTGGCACTGCTCTTACAATTCTTAGTGAAGTTTTAATAAATATTTTTTCTAAACTATGTTCTGATAATGCAACGTGCTTTTGCCAATGTTCTTTAGCTTTATTAATATTTCCCTCTTTAAGTGCGAGCAAATAAGATGCTTGCCAAGGTCTGGGGTCGTTAGGGGATAGATCTAACCATAAACTTGTTGATGCTTGTATAAATCTAACATTACGAGTTTGCATGGCTAGTTGAAAAGATCTTTCTGCTAATGCAGGGTCTCTAATTTCTACAGCCAATGGATATAGTAGTTTAAATGCTAATAAAGGTTGATTTCTTATTATTAACATTTCTGCTAATAACATGTTGTACATCATTTCAGCAGTCATATTTGGCATGTATGGAATAGTTTTTTTAGTTAAAAGATCTTTAGTTGCTTCTGTTTCTTTTGGGAGTTCTGTTTTTTGACTAGCTATTTGTGAACAACCACTTAAAAAAACAGCCAACAAAACTGTACTTGTAAAGAAGAAAACTAGCTTGTGAATTGACAATAATTTCTTATACACAGATTTTTATCCAATTTATTCTTATAATAAGGTACATAATTTAGCAAAATTACGCAATTGAAATTGACTTATTTTTTATTATTTTATTATTTGA
>CAZJWQ010000082.1:0-5881 GCA_964549645.1 uncultured Piscirickettsiaceae bacterium
ATGCCTAGCGAATAAGGGCTGGTGCTAGATGCCAATTCTCTATCTGGGGGTTAGGATACTACTATGGAGTAATCTAAAAATGGAGATGCAAGCTCAATTTATTGCAGATGTTTATGTGGCCACAGCTATTGGTGTATCTATTATCCTTGCGGCGGCAGGACTTGGTTCAGCTATCGGTTGGAGTCTTATTTGTGCAAAAACCTTAGAAGGTATTTCACGTCAACCTGAAATGCGTCCTTTATTAATGACCAATATGTTTATTTTTGCTGGATTAATGGAGTCATTCCCATTCATAATCTTAGCATTTGCAATGTGGTTCTTATTTGCAAACCCATTCGTTGGTGCTATGCAAGCCGCTATAGGTGGTTAACCAAAGTGTATAATTTAAAGCAATTAGCTTTAAATTAACCAATTAACTATAACTATGTAGAGGTATACACTGTGAATATTAACGCAACACTTCTTCTCCAAATGATTGCTTTTGCTTTCTTTGTTTGGTTTGTAAACAGAGTGCTGTGGGGTCCCCTTTCTAAGATAATGAATGATCGTCAGAAAAAGATTTCTGATGGTCTTTCTGCTGCAGAGAAAGGTAAGCATGAACTTGAAGTGGCAGAGCAAAAAGCCAAAGAAGTTCTTAAGGACGCTAAGACTCAAGCTCAAGCCGTACTAGGTCAAGCTGAAAAAAGAGGCTCTGAAATTGTAGAAGATGCAAAAGTAAAAGCTACAGAAGAAGCAGAAAGAATTAAAGCTTCTATTAAAGCAGAGTTAGATCAAGAGGCAAGCCGTACAAGAGAAAGTCTTCGTAAAGAAGTTTCTGCTCTTGTTATAGCAGGTGCAGAAAAAATTCTTAAAAAAGAAGTTAACTCTAGCACTCATGATGACATGCTGCAGTCCTTGGCTCAAAAGCTCTAAGGGGGGCTTATGGTACAATTAGTAACTATTGCTAGACCTTATGCAACTGCCGTTTTTGCTAACGCAAAAGAAGCTGGTAAGTTACCACAATGGTCTCAAGAATTAGCCAATTTATCTATGATTGCGCAAGATACAGATATGCAATCAATGATAGCTAATCCATCTATGTCAGAAGAGCAAATAATAGACATTTTTGCTTCAATTATGAAAGATGGACTGAGTGCAGAAGGTAAAAACTTATTAACAGTAATGTCTGAGAACAAAAGACTAGCATCATTACCAGATGTTTGTGAAATGTTTGATGAGTTAATGTCAGAAGATAGTAAGCGAATTAAAGCTACTGTTATTTCTGCACATGAAGTTACTGCTAAGCAACTTAATAAATTAAATACAGCTTTAAATACTAAGTTTGATGCAGAAGTTGAAATAACAGTTGAAATTGATGCTTCTTTAATTTCTGGCATAAAAATAATCGTTGGTGATTGGGCTGTAGACGGCTCAGCACAGGCACAATTAAACAAACTTGGTGCTGTAATAGCACAATAATGGAGAGACACAATGCAATTGAATGCCTCTGAAATTAGTAATCTAATCCAAGACCGTATTAAAGGTTTTGATGGAGTTGCTGAATCTGGAAGTGAAGGAACTGTCGTTAGCATAGCTGATGGTATTGCTCTTGTTCACGGCGTAGCAGATATAATGTATGGAGAAATGGTTCAGTTTGACAAGGATACTTTCGGAATGGCTCTAAACCTAGAGCAAGATTCTGTTGGTGTAGTAATTCTTGGTGAATTTGAACATATTTCAGAAGGTGACAAAGTTACTTGTACAGGTAAAATATTAGAAGTACCGGTTGGGCCTGAAATGATGGGTCGAGTTGTAGATGCTTTAGGTCGCCCTATTGATGGTAAAGGTCCTATTGAATCTAAAATCACTTCACCAATTGAACGTATTGCACCTGGTGTAATTGAACGCCAAGCGGTTAATGAGCCAATGATGACTGGTATTAAGTCTATAGACTCTATGATTCCTATAGGTCGTGGTCAACGTGAGTTGATTATTGGAGATCGTCAAACTGGTAAAACTGCTATAGCCATAGATGCCATTATTGCGCAAAAAAATACCGGTGTAAAATGCGTGTATGTTGCCATGGGGCAAAAAGCTGCTACAGTAAATAATGTTAAACGCAAGTTAGAAGAAGTTGGAGTAATGGATAATGTTGTTATAGTTGCTGCTAATGCTTCTGATCCAGCTGCGTTACAATATATGGCGGCCTATGCTGGTTGTGCTATGGGTGAATATTATAGAGATCGTGGTGAAGATGCCTTGATTATCTATGATGATTTAAGCAAGCAAGCCGAAGCCTATCGTCAAGTATCTTTGTTGTTGCGTCGTCCACCTGGTCGTGAAGCTTTTCCTGGTGATGTATTTTATTTACATTCCCGTTTGCTTGAGCGTGCTGCTCGTGTAAATGTAGAATATGTTGAAAACTTTACTAATGGTAAAGTAAAAGGTAAAACAGGTTCTTTAACTGCCTTACCAATCATAGAAACCAAAGCAGGTGATGTATCAGCATTTGTTCCAACCAATGTAATTTCAATTACTGACGGTCAGATTTTCCTTGAAAGTAGTTTATTTACTAAAGGTATTCGCCCTGCTGTAAATGCTGGTTTATCTGTATCTCGTGTTGGTGGAGCGGCTCAAACTAAGGTAATTAAAAAGCTAGGTGGTGGTATTCGTCTTGATCTTGCTCAATATCGTGAGTTAGCAGCATTTGCACAATTTGCATCTGATTTAGATTCTGCAACTAGAGCCCAACTTGGACGTGGTCAACGTGTGACTGAACTAATGAAGCAACAGCAATATAGCCCATTAAGTACTGCAGAAATGGCTATGTCTTTATATGCTGCTAATGAAGGTTATTTAGATGACCTTGAAGTGGAAAAAGTTTTAGATTTTGAAGCAGCTTTGCATGCAACATTTAATGCTGATTATGCTGAATTGGTAGCTAAAGTCAATAAAACGGGTGGCTGGGATGATGAAATAATAGCAGGGTTTAAATCTTGTATTGAATCATTTAAAGCTAACGGCGTTTACTAAGGAGTAACCCATGCCAGGAGCTAGTAAAGAGATTAGAGCTAAAATTAGCTCTATTACAAATACCAAAAAAATTACTAAAGCAATGGAAATGGTTGCTGCTTCTAAAATGCGTAAAGCTCAGGCTCGCATGGAAGCAACTAAGCCTTATGTTGACAAGGTAAAAAGAGTTATTAGTCATGTAGCTAGAGCAAACCCAGAATATAGGCACCCTTATACTCAGGTCAGGGAAGAGGTTAAAACTATTGCATTAATAGTGATTTCTTCAGATCGTGGTTTATGTGGTGGTTTAAATTCAAATCTATTTCGTAGAATACTGTCTTCTATCAAAAAATGGACAGAAGACGGAGTGAATATAGAATTAGCACTAGTTGGTAACAAGGCACAAGCATTTTTCCGTTCATACGGTGGTAATGTTGTGGCAACAGTTTCTGCTTTAGGAGATACTCCTTGTATAGATGATTTAATAGGCACGGTTACAGTAGTGCTTAATAAGTTTGATGCAGGTGAAGTTGATGAAGTATATTTAGCTTCAAATGAATTTATTAATACCATGACTCAATCTCCAACAGTTGCAAAACTTGTACCTATTGAAGCAGAAGGGGCAGCGGAAGAGTCTCATTGGGATTATTTATATGAACCTGATGCCAAAGTGGCTTTAGATTTATTAATGCGTCGTTATATAGAAAGTACCGTTTTTGGAGCTATAGTAGAAAATATATCTTGTGAACAAAGTGCAAGAATGATTGCTATGAAAAGTGCTACTGATAATGCAGGTGAAATGATTGATGATTTAAAACTTGCATATAATAAAGCACGTCAAGCTGCAATAACTGCCGAATTATCAGAAATAGTTGCTGGTTCTGCTGCAGTTTAGAATTAAATAATTATAAGGTTTAAGATTATGAATGGATATATAGTACAAATAATTGGCGCAGTTATTGACGTCGAGTTCAAGAGTGCTGATTTACCAAAAATATACGATGCTTTAATTGTCGATGAGCAAGGTTTAACTCTTGAAGTTCAACAACAAATTGGCGATGGCAAAGTGCGAACAATCGCCATGGGTGCTTCTGATGGTTTAAAGCGTGGAATGGTAGTATCAAACACTGGTAAAGCTATTGAAGTGCCAGTCGGTAAAGCAACACTAGGTCGTATTTTTGACGTGTTAGGTAACCCAATTGATAATGCAGGGTCAGTAGAGACAGAAACTAAAAATACAATTCATCGTCGTGCACCTGCATTTGATGAACTAGCAGCTTCGCAAGAACTACTAGAAACAGGTGTTAAAGTAATTGATTTAATCTGCCCCTTTGCAAAAGGTGGTAAGGTTGGACTTTTCGGTGGTGCCGGTGTTGGTAAAACTGTAAATATGATGGAATTAATTCGTAACATCGCACTAGAACATGAAGGTTATTCTGTTTTTGCTGGTGTTGGGGAACGAACTCGTGAAGGGAATGATTTCTACTATGAAATGGAAGAATCTGGTGTACTTGATAAAGTAGCACTTGTTTATGGTCAAATGAATGAGCCTCCAGGCAATCGTTTACGAGTTGCTTTGACAGGTCTTACTATGGCTGAATACTTCCGTGATGAAGGTCGTGATGTTTTATTCTTTGTTGACAATATTTACCGTTATACTCTTGCTGGTACAGAAGTATCTGCACTGTTAGGTCGTATGCCATCTGCGGTAGGTTATCAACCAACTCTTGCCCAAGAAATGGGCATGATTCAAGAAAGAATTACTTCAACTAAAACAGGTTCTATAACTTCTATCCAAGCGGTATATGTACCTGCAGATGATTTAACAGATCCAGCTCCTGCAACAACCTTTGTTCACTTAGACGCAACAGTAGTATTAAACCGTGCAATTGCTGAAACAGGTATTTATCCAGCGATTGATCCATTAGATTCAACTTCTCGTCAGCTAGATCCATTAGTTGTTGGTCAAGAGCATTATGACGTTGCACGTGGTGTTCAACAAACATTACAACGTTATAAAGAATTAAAAGACATTATTGCTATTTTAGGGATGGATGAGCTTTCAGAAGAAGATCGTTCTGCAGTTGCACGAGCTCGTAAAATACAACGTTTCTTTTCTCAGCCATATTTTGTAGCCAAAGTATTTACTGGTGAAGAAGGTCGTTACGTTACTCTAAAAGAAACAATCCGTGGTTTTAAGATGATTTTAAGCGGAGAGTTAGATCATGTTGCCGAGCAAGCATTTATGTATACTGGTAGTATTGATGAAGTTTTAGAAAACGCTAAAAAATACGAGGGTTAAAATATTATGGCAGTTTCAATGCAGGTAGATATTGTAAGTGCAGAAGGTTCTCTTTTTTCTGGTAAAGCAGAAATGGTTTTTGCTCAGGCATCTGAAGGTGAAGTAGGTATTATGCCGCATCATTCACAGTTTTTAAGCCCGCTGAGACCAGGTTTAGTACGTATTATTTCTGGAGATGAAGAAGAACACTTTTATATTAACAGTGGTATGATTGAGATTCAGCCAGAAGTATTAACTATACTTGCAGACACAGCAATGCGAGCTGAAGATTTAGATCAAACAATTGCAGAAGATGCAAAACGTAGAGCTGAAGAAGCTATGGAACACGCAAAGTCTGATACAAATATTGCGAAAGCTCAAGCTGAATTTCTAGATGCAAATTCACAAATACAAGCAATTGATAAACTTAAAAATAGTCCTTAATTAAAGTTTTTGTTAAGTAAAAAGAGCACCTTGTGGTGCTTTTTTTTTAGAATAAATAAAGAAAATATTATGTCTATTAAAATTATAATTCTTGCCGCAGGTAAGGGTTCTAGAATGCATTCTAATTTACCAAAAGTATTACAGCCTTTGGCATCTTTTCCTTTA
>CAZJWQ010000083.1:0-5864 GCA_964549645.1 uncultured Piscirickettsiaceae bacterium
GCGATGGAAGGCGTTGATTATGTAATTCATGCCGCTGCAATGAAGCAGGTTCCTGCCGCTGAGTATAATCCAATGGAGTGCATAAAAACTAATATTCATGGTGCAGAGAATGTTATTAAAGCGGCAATTAAGAACAATGTAAAAAAGGTAATAGCTTTATCAACAGATAAGGCTGCCAACCCAATAAGTCTATACGGAGCAACAAAACTAGCATCTGATAAATTATTTGTTGCCGCTAATAATATGGTTGGTAGTAGGGAGACAAGATTTTCAGTTGTGCGTTATGGTAATGTTGTCGGCTCAAGGGGTTCTGTTATTCCTTTCTTTCGAAAATTAATTGATGGTGGTGCTACTGAGATACCTATCACACATAAAGATATGACCCGTTTTATGATTACTCTTAGAAATGGTATAGAATTCGTATTAAAGGGCTTTGAAAGAATGCAAGGGGGCGAAATTTTTATCCCTAAAATACCCTCTATGTATATTACTGAATTAGCAAAAGCAATTGCCCCTGAAATCACTCAAAAGACTGTAGGTATTCGACCAGGCGAAAAACTACATGAAATAATGTGCCCAAGAGATGATAGCCATCTTACGCTAGAATTTAAAGATCATTTTGTAATATGCCCAACAATCCAATTTGCTCATGAAACAGATTTTACAACAAATAATCTTGGTGAAAAAGGATTTACTGTTTCTCAAGAGTTTGAATATAATTCAGGAAATAACTCAGACTGGTTAACTCATGAAGATTTAATTAATATGGCAGATGATGTAGAGTCAGTGTAAAAAAAGTTTTTGCCCACTTTTTAAATGTATTTTTACGGGAGGGCAATGGGATCAAGGGTAATATGGAAGTTAAATATATTCAGAGAGAAAATGTATGATTCCATATAGCAAACAAGATATAACGCAACAGGATATAGATGCTGTTATTAATGTATTAAAGTCGGACTTTTTGACACAAGGACCTAAAGTTCCGCTATTTGAGAAAACAATCTCTGACTATTGCAATGTAAATCATGCAGTGGCTGTTAATAGTGCGACCTCAGCTTTACATATAGCTTGTTTAGCATTAGAGTTAGGAGAGGGTGATTACCTTTGGACAAGCCCAAATACTTTCGTAGCTTCTGCTAATTGTGCTTTATATTGTGGGGCAAAAGTAGATTTTGTCGATATTGATCCACAAACCTATAATATGTCTGCTGATGAATTAGAGAAGAAGCTAGTTAAAGCTAAATTAGAAGGTAAACTGCCTAAAGTTGTCATTCCTGTTCATTTTGCTGGTCAGTCTTGTGATATGCAAAAAATACATAAATTAAGTAAGCAATATGACTTTAAGATTATTGAAGATGCTTCCCATGCTATTGGCTCTAAATACTTACAACAACCTGTAGGTGGTTGTAAATATGCAGATATTACTGTATTTAGCTTTCACCCTGTAAAAATCATTACTACTGCCGAAGGAGGTTTAGCAACAACTAACCAACCATATTTAGCAATGAAAATGGGCTTATATAGAAGCCATGGTGTAACTAGAGATGCACGTTTAATTACAAATAAAGTAGAAGGTGCTTGGCATTACCAACAAATAGAATTAGGCTATAACTATCGGATGACAGAAATGCAGGCAGCTCTTGGAATTAGCCAAATGGAGCGTTTAGATAGCTTTATTAAGATGCGTCATGATCTTTTTAAGAATTATCAAAGCAAATTAAAAAATCTGCCGATAACCTTACCATACCAATCACCTAGTTCTTACTCATCACTGCACCTCTATCCTATCTTGTTAGAACTTTCTAAAATTAAAAAAAATAAATCGCAGGTTTTTGATGAATTAAGGTCTAAAGGAATAGGTGTAAATGTTCATTATATACCTGTACATACACAGCCATTTTATCAGCAACAAGGCTACAAGCAAGGCGACTTCCCTAATGCAGAAAACTACTATGCAAAAAGCATAAGTATCCCCTTATTTTACCAAATGACAAGCTTACAGCAGAGTGAAGTCATTAATGTTTTAAAAAGTGTATTGATATGAAAGTTTGCATAATTCCAGCAAGAGGGGGTAGCAAAAGAATACCAAAAAAAAATATAAAGCCTTTTTGTACTAAGCCAATGATTGCATACTCAATTGAAGCCGCACAAAAAAGCCAGTGTTTTGATAAGATTTTAGTATCAACTGATGATAGTGAAATCGCTAATATTGCAAAATCTTTAGGTGCAGAAGTGCCATTTATAAGACCAGATGAGTTATCCAATGATTACACAGCCACTTTGCCGATAATTAAACACGCAATAGATTGGATAGAAGATAATGTTGGATCTGTTTCTTATGTTTGTTGTTTATATGCAACCGCCCCTTTTGTAAAGTTTGACTATATTAAATCGGCTTATAAACAATTGCTAGAAACTAAATCTAATTATTGCTTTACTGTTACTAAATATGTTTTTCCTATTCAAAGAGCTGTAAAAATAACTAATAATCAAAGATTACAAATGTTTAATCCCGATTTTTTTGCAACAAGGTCGCAAGATTTAGAAGAAGCTTATCATGATGCAGGGCAGTTTTATTGGGGAAAAGCAGACTCGTTTAAGAAATTAGATCCGTTGTTCTCTGAACAATCAAGCCCTTTTATATTGCCTCATTATCTTGTACAAGATATTGATACTATTGATGACTGGAAAAGAGCAGAAATTATGTATCAAGTTCTAAAAAAAATGGGGGATTTACTTTGAATATTGTGTTTAGAGTAGATGCATCGCTTGACATAGGAACGGGGCATGTAATGCGTTGTTTAACGCTTGCAAATTTATTAGTAAAAGAAAAAATAAATGTTTATTTTGTTTGCAGAGAGCATAAAGGCAGTCTAGTAAAAACAATTAAAGATAATGGTTTCTATGTTTATGTCTTGCCTAATGAAAATTTGAATATAGAAAATGGTGGATTAGATCACGCAAAATGGTTAGCGACTACACAGGAAAAAGATGCAAAACAAACAATTAGTGCAATAAAAAAAATTAGTCCCGATTGGTTGATTGTAGACCATTATGCTTTAGATTCTAATTGGGAAAAAAAACTAAAACCCTTTGTAAATAAAATAATGGTAATTGATGATTTGGGTGATAGAAAACATGAATGTGATTTGTTGCTTGATCAAAATTATGGTGCATCAGTAGAAAAATATAAAAAATTAACAAAAAAGAATAGTAAATTATTATTAGGCACCAAATATTCACTACTAAGAAATGAGTTCTCAAATAATAGGCAATATAGTTTAAAAAGAAGAAAAAACGTCTCTATAACTTCTATATTAATTACAATGGGAGGAATTGACTCTGATAATTATACGAGCAGAATTTTAGACGAAGTAGAAAAAAGTTCCTTTTTAAATAACCTTGAAGTAAATATTATTTTAGGTAATCAAGCTCCACATATTAAGTTAATTAAAGAAAAATTAAATACATTATCCTTTAAGTGCAAATTACACTTAGACGTAAATAATATGGCAGAATTAATGAGTGAAGCTGATATTGCAATAGGAGCTTCTGGCTCAACAACTTGGGAGAGATGCTGTTTAGGCTTACCTGCTATGCAAGTAATTATTGCCGACAATCAAGCTGAAATAGCAAAGGCATTAGATTCTATTGGAGCTATAAAATTAATTAATAATTTAAATGAGATTCCCGACCTTTTAAATACGGCTAAATCATGGATGATTAAAGTATCTAAAGTGAGTGCGAGTTTAACCGACGGAACAGGAACATCATTAGTTTTAAAGGAATTAACTTCATGAAGGTTGCAATATTAACCTCACCAAATCAATGGTTTGAAACTTATGCAGAAAAATTAGCAACTATGCTAAAGAGAGCTACGCTATATAAAAATCATAGTGAAATTAATGGAAATTATGATGTGCTTTTTATTCTTAGTTATCATGAGATTATACCCACAAGAAAACTTAAAATGAATAAACATAATGTTGTAATTCACGCCAGTCTTTTGCCAAAAGGCAAAGGGTGGGCGCCACTTTTTTGGCGAGTACTAGAGGGGCAAAAGACCATCCCTTTTACCATGTTTGAAGCTGAGGAGGGTGTTGATAGCGGTAATATTTATATGGTAAAAAATCTTAACTTAACTGGTTATGAATTAAACCCTGAGCTTAGAGAAAAACAAGCTAATTTAACTTTAAAGATGAGTGTTGAATTCATTGAAAACTATGATAAATACAAAACCCCCAAAAAACAACACGGAGAAGAAAGTTTTTATACTAAAAGAACATCTGAACAAAGTGAATTAAATGTTGATAAATCGTTGCGTGAACAGTTTAATTTATTAAGAGTGGTAAATAATGAAGAATACCCTGCATTTTTTAAATTAGATGGGCAAAGATACATTCTAAAAATAGAACAAAATAACCAAGGGGGGGTAGAGTTAATTGACTTTGTAGACCTTACCTTGGATGAAAAGCTAATGGTTTTAGAATGGAGAAATAACCCCACAATAAAAGAATGGATGTATTCTCAAGATGATATTTCTTTAGAAGAACATTTAACTTTTATATCAAGTTTATTACTAAACTTTAATAAACAATATTTTTTAGTAAAAAAAGATGGAAATTATATTGGGGTAATTACTTTTACTAAAATAAATTCTTTGCATAGCCAGTGCTATTTTGGCATTTATTCCAATCCATTTCAAAAGATGAGTGGACTAGGGAAGATATTAATAGAGACAAGCATTAAATATGTTTTTGAATTATTAAAAATAGACACAATAAGGTTAGAAGTTTTTACAAAAAATTGTCCTGCCATTAATTTATATAAAAAATACGGTTTTATAGAAACAGAACAAAAACAAATGAATGGCCAAAAAATAATTTGTATGGAAAAAATAAATGAAAATTAATAATAGAAAAATAGGTAAAAATTATTTACCCTATGTAATTGCAGAAATGTCTGCAAATCATAATGGAGACATTAATAATGCTTATAAAATTATTGATATGGCTAAAAGGTCTGGGGCTGATGCAGTAAAAATGCAAACCTATACAGCAGATACCATTACCTTAGATTGTGACTTGCCAGATTTCCAATTAACTGATGGACTATGGGCAGGGCAAACTTTATATGAGCTATATAAAAGTGCTTATACTCCATGGGAATGGCATAAACCACTATTTGATTATGCCAGAAAAGTAGGCATAACTATTTTTAGTTCTCCTTTTGATAGTACTGCCGTAGATATGCTTGAAGACCTTAATGCTCCTGCTTATAAAATAGCCTCTTTTGAAGCTATTGACTTGCCTCTCATAAAGTACACCGCACAAACAGGTAAGCCAATGATTATTTCAACAGGAATGGCAAATGTAGAGGAAATTCAAGAAGCAATAGCAGCAGCCAAAGAGGGTGGGTGTAAAGAGCTAGTAATTTTACATTGCGTTAGTGGTTATCCTGCACCAGCAAAAGACTATAACTTAAAAACTTTACAAGACATGCAAGCTAAATTCAATCTTCCCGTAGGTCTTTCTGACCATACTTTAGATAACACAACAGCAATTACAAGTGTTGCAATGGGGGCATGTATTATAGAAAAACATGTAACACTAGACCGTAACGGAGGTGGTGCTGATGATAGTTTTTCTTTAGAAGAAAAAGGTTTAAAAGAGTTATGCTTAGGAGCTAAAACCGCATGGGAGGCTTTAGGGAAAGTAGATTATGGTAGAAAATCAAGTGAAGAAAGTAATGTTAAGTTTAGACGCTCTCTTTATTTCGTAAAAGATATTAAAAAAGGAGAGGTTATTACAGAAGAGCATATTAGAAGCATAAGACCTGGGTATGGATTACCACCAAAATTTAAA